>NZ_JBHXKE010000059.1:0-40883 GCF_042722765.1 Kitasatospora sp. NPDC058406 | reverse complement strand
CGCCGTCCCCCCGCAGTCCTCCCGGGGGGACGGCGGCGGGCCCGTCTCCGGCGCCGCCCCGGCCCGGTGGACGACCGGACCTCCCGGACCTCCCGGGCCGCCGAGGAGCCGCCGGGCGACCGCCGTCACGGCCGGGCCCGCGTCCGCCACCCCGTCGAGCCGAGCAGCGGACGGCGTCCTGGTGCCCGCCAGGTGTCCCGCACACGACGGGTGACCGCATTCAGCAGGTGCACATCTGCTCTCCGCCGAACCGCAACGTGGACGCCAGCCGACTTGGAGAGACATACGGGTGCCGGTCAGCACGCCCGCCGAGGACGCGGGCCTGCCCGGTGCCACGGAGTTCCGTGGCTGCCGTCGTCCGTGCTGCCCTGGAGGGTCCGCCATGACCATCGTCCCCACGTACGCTCCGCCCGCAGTCACCCCCGTCCACCCCACCGCGGTGCCCGCCCCGCGCCCGGCCGTGCCGTCGCCCGCCGTCTACACGGTCGCCCTCGCCCGGGACGAGGACGACGTCCGCGCCGCCCAGCGGCTGCGTCACCGCGTCTTCGCCGCCGAGCTCGGCGCCACCCTGCACAGCCCGGTCGCGGGGCTGGACGTCGACCCGTTCGACGAGTTCTGCGACCACCTGCTGGTCCGTGAGGGCGAGGACGGCACCGTGGTCGGCACCTACCGGCTGCTGCGCCCCGAGGCCGCCCGCCGGGCCGGCCGGCTCTACTCGGACGGCGAGTTCGACCTCCGCAACCTGGCGCCGCTGCGCGACGGCCTGGTCGAGCTGGGCCGCTCCTGCATCGCCCCCGAGCACCGGGGCAACGGCGCCGTCATCAACCTGATGTGGGGCGGCATCGCCCGCTACCTGGCCGACACCGGCAACACCTGGGTGGGCGGCTGCTGCTCGATCCCGCTGGACGACGGCGGCGCCACCGCGGCCCGGGTCTGGGACACCGTCGGCGCCAAGCACATCGCCCCCGAGGAGTACCGGGTGGCGCCGCACCGGCTCTGGGACGCCACCGGCGTACCGCGCGCCGAGCGGGCGGCGCTGCCGGCCCTGCTCCGCGGCTACCTGCGGCTGGGCGCCTGGGTCTGCGGAGCGCCCGCCCACGACCGGGACTTCGACACCGCCGACCTGTTCGTGCTGCTCTCGCTGGAGCGGACCGACCCCCGCTACCTGCGGCACTTCCTCTCCGGCGTGGGCGGGGTGACGGCCGGCACGGCGGCCACCGCACCGGCGGCCTCCCTGGCGGGCGGCACCGAACCCGCGGCAGGACCGGTCTCATGAGCGTCTGGCTGCCGACGGCGTCCTGCACACCCGAGTCCTGCCTCACCGACCCGGCGCCGACGGTCGCCCTCCCCCGGCGGGTGCTGCGGCTGACGGCCTGCCTGCTGGTCCTGGCGACGGGACTGGCGCTCACCCGGCCGGCAAGCACCCTGCCCCGGGGGCCGCGCGACCTGCTGGCCCGGTTCTGGGCCCGCACACTCCTCGGCTCGCTCGGGGTGGCGGTGCGGATCGCCCCCACCCCGGACGACCGCCCGGACGACCGCCCGAACCCGCAGCACTCCGGTGTGCTCCTGGTGGCCAACCACGTGTCCTGGCTGGACATCCCGCTCATCGCCGCCGTGCGGCCCGGCCGCTCGCTGGCCAAGACCGAGGTCCGCCACTGGCCGGTGCTCGGCCGGATGGTCTCCTGGGGCGGCACGGTCTTCCTGGACCGCGACCGGCTCCGCACCCTTCCCGGGACGGTCTCCGAGGTGGCCGCCCTGCTGCGGGACGGCCACCCGATGGTCGTCTTCCCGGAGGGGTCCACCTGGTGCGGGCGCGAGAGCGGCCGGTTCCGCCCGGCCTTCTTCGAGGCCGCCGTCCGGGCGGGCGCCCCGGTCCAGCCGATGACGATCCGCTACCGGCTGGCCGACGGGCGGGCGACCAGCGCGCCGGCGTTCGTCGGGGAGGACGGGCTGCTCAACTCGCTCGCCCGGGTGGTCGCGGTGCGGGGGCTGGTGGCGGAGCTGACCTTCCGTCCGCCGATCCCGGCCCCGGCCCCGCAGCCCGGCGGCGGCCTCCGGCAGGCCCGCCGCGAACTGGCCCACGCCGCCCAGGCATCGGTGGAGGGCGTCCGCTGAGGGCGGCGGAGCGGCCTGGCGGCGGTCGTCCCGGCCGGCCGCCGGACCGCTCACGTCCGCCACGGCAGCAGGGCGACCGCCCCCGCCCGCCCCGACCGCTTCCCGCCCGCCCCCGCCCGTCCCCCGTGCGGCGGCCACCGGCGGTCGGCCGCCGAAAACCGTTCGACTACCGCCGTCCCGGCCGCTAGCCTCACGGGCACCCCGTCCCCTGCCCGAGGAGGCCGCCGCATGTCCGAGTTCCATCCGATCGGCACACCGTACGCGGAGGGGCTGCTCGACGTCGGCGACGGCAACCGGATCCACTGGGAGGCATCCGGAAACCCGTCGGGCAAGCCCGCCCTGGTGGTGCACGGCGGGCCGGGCTCCGGGCTCAACGCCGGCAACCGGCGGTTCTTCGACCCCGAGCGGTACCACCTGATCCTCTTCAGCCAGCGCGGCTGCGGCCGGAGCGAGCCGCACGCCGCCGACCCGGCCACCACCCTGGAACACAACACCACCGCGCACCTGATCGCCGACATGGAACGGCTCCGCGAGCACCTGGGCGTCGAGAAGTGGCTGCTGTACGGCGGCTCCTGGGGATCCACCCTGATCCTCGCGTACGCCCAGGCCCACCCCGAGCGGGTGTCCGAGATCGTGATCAGCGCCGTCACCATGACCCGGCCCGAGGAGATCGACTGGCTCTACCGGGGCGTCGGCCGGCTGTTCCCCGGCCCGTGGGAGGCGTTCCGCGACGCGCTGCCGCCCGAGGACCGCGGCGGCGACCTGGTGTCCGCGTACAGCCGGCTGCTGAACAGCCCGGACGAGGCCGTCCGGCGCAAGGCCGCGAACGACTGGGCGACCTGGGAGGACGCGGTGATCTCCCACGAGTCGCTGGGCACCCCGAACGCGTACTCCGACCGCCCGACCGACGCCCTGATGGCCTTCACCCGGATCACCGCACACTACTTCTCCCACCAGGGCTTCCTGGAGGACGGCCAACTCCTGCGCGACGCACACCTGTTGGCCGGCATCCCCGGCGCCCTCATCCACGGGAAGCTGGATCTCGGCTGCCCGCTGGACACCCCCTGGTCGCTCGCCAAGGCCTGGCCGGACGCCACGCTGACCGTCATCGACGAGGCGGGGCACACCGGCACCCCGGTGATGCGCCGGGCCGTCCTCGACGCCCTGGAGCGCTTCCTGTAGCCGTCCCGGCACGCCCGGTGACGCGCCGGGCGCACCGGGCACCCACCGCCCGCCCGCCGGAACGGTCCGGCACGGATGGTGACGGGCCATCAACGGTCCGCACTCGGGGGGTGACAGGTCGGCTCCGGACTCCGACACTGGAGGGGAGAAGCTCCCACGCCAACGGGTCGACCGGTGCCGGTCGGTGCCGGCCGCGGAGAGGGCAGGCCGGCCATGAGTACGCCGTCCGCCAGACTCCCGATCATCTATGTCCGGGGCTACGCCGGAGGCACCCCCGGGATCGAGAAGGCCGTGACGGATCCGTTCTACGGATTCAACGAGGGCTCGACGCACATCCGCGTCGGGCGTGAGGACGACCCCGTCTTCTACCAGTTCGAAAGTCCGTTACTGCGCCTGCACCTCGACGAGGGCTACCACATCCTCGTCGAGGGCAGCCAGGAGAACTACCTGGAGAACCACGACGAGATTCCCCCCGACAGCATCTGGATCCACCGCTTCTACGACCGCTGCACCGGCGCCTGGGGAGCCGGGCCGCAGCGGTTCGACCTGGAGACGGCCGCCGCCGACCTGCTGGACCTGATCGAGAAGCTACAGGCCAGGACGGGCGCGCCCCAGGTCCACCTGGTCGCCCACTCGATGGGCGGGCTGATCTGCCGCTGCCTGCTGCAGAAGGTCATCCCGGAACGGCGCCCGGGGCGGCGGGCCGCCGACTACGTCGCGAAGCTCTTCACGTACGGGACGCCGCACGGCGGCATCACCTTCGACGTCGGGTTCGGCGTCCCCGAGGCGCTGCGGGACATGGTCAACTTCAACGGCGCGGACGTGTTCGGACCCGCCCGGATGTACCGGTACCTGACCCCGGCCGGCCGCCGGGACGAGGCCGGGCCGCCGGTGGGCTGGCGGGCCGTCGACATGCCGGACGACGACGGCACCGGCTCCGCCGAGGACGCGGCCGGAAGCTTCCCGCTGAACCGGGTGTTCTGCTTCGTCGGCACCGATTCCGCCGACTACGACGTGGCCCACGGCGTCTCCTCGGCGGCGGTCGGCCCGCGCAGCGACGGGCTGGTGCAGATCGAGAACGCCCAGGTCACCGGAGCCCACCGCGCCTTCGCCCACCGCAGCCACAGCGGGCGGTACGGGCTGGTCAACTCCGAGGAGGGGTACCAGAACCTGCGCCGCTTCCTGTTCGGCGACCTGCGGGTCCGCGCCGACCTGGTCGGCCTGGAGCTGCCGGAGGACGACCCCGACGTCACCTGGCAGGCCGAGGTGGAGCTCAAGGTGCGCGGGCTGCCGGTGCTGATGCACGAGCGGGTGGCACCGCACTGGTGCCCGATCCAGCTCTCCGACCCCCGGCGCAACGGCCGGCGCGGGCGGGACCCGGACGGCGACCGCGCCGACGGGGACGGCGCCGTCCCCCTGGCGACCGCGTTCCTCTCCACCGCCCTGCCGCGGCCGGGGGCGGCGCCGCTGCGCTACGCGCTCGACCTGCGGGTGCTCTCGCTGCGCGAGCACAAGGGGTTCTTCGGCTTCGGCGACCACCTGGAGCAGACCGCCGACTTCGCGGACACCCTGATCGTCGACGTACAGGCCGCCGGGCCGCGCCCGGCGGCCTGGGCGCACTGGAACTCCGAGGTCACCGGCACGATCAAGGACCTCCACCCGGAGGACGAGCGGCCGCTGCCGGACGAGGACCCGCAGGCGGACTCCTGGGTCGCCCGGGTCCGGCTGCCGTCGACCACCGCCCCGATCCTCGGCGAGGGGGCCAGGGTCCGCCTCACGGTCGGCCGCTGGAACTGACACCCCCGCCGCTCCCCGCCCGGGGCCGCGGCGCGCGGGCCCGGGCCGGGCCCGCCGCGGTCAGTGGCCGTGCCCGCCTGCGGCCGTGGACCTCCCCGGCCGCTCGGGCCTGCCCGGCCGGTCCGGCGCGGGCGCCTCGGCGGCCAGCAGGACGCGGCGCAGCAGGTCGGAGAGCCGGCGCCGTTCGTCCGGCGTGAGGACGCCGAGCAGGCGCCGTTCCTCGCGGCCGACCACGTCCAGCGCCTCGCGCCAGGCCGCGCGGCCCGTCTCGGTGAGCCGGACGTCGACCCGCCGCCGGTCCTCGGTGGAGGGGGTGCGGACGACGAACCCGCGCCGTTCGAGTGCTTCGAGCCGGCCGGTCACCGAGGCCGGTGCCAGGTTGAGGTCGTTCCGGAGCTCGGACGGGGCGGCGTGGCCGCCGCGCCCGGCCAGCTCGTGCAGGGTGTCGAACTCGTGCTTCTGCAGGCCGTAGTCGGCCACGCCCTGTTCGCGCACGCGGCCGAGGTGGCGGGAGAGCTTGCTCATCCGGGTGACGGCGCCCTCGATGTCCGGGTCGAGGTGCGGCAGGACCGGCTGCCAGCGTTCGACGTGGCCGTCGGTCCAGTCGCGGAGCTCCTCCGCCCGCGCCTCGTCCGGGGGCTGCCGGTCGGCCGGTCGGTCGGGGCGGGGGGCGCGCGTCATGGCACGAGTCTAGGCGGCGGCACGTCACGGCCTGTCACGTCGAACCCACATTATTTCGTTGCCGAAATTTCGGTACCGAAATATAGTCCCGTCCGTGACCCACCCTCTGCGACTGCGCGACTTCCGCCTGCTCTTCCTCGGCCGGGCGGTCTCGACCCTCGGCGACGCCGTCGTCCCGGCCGCGCTCGCCATCGCGATCACCCGGGCGACCGGCTCCTCCTCCGCGCTCGCCCTGGTCCTGGGCTGCGCCATGGTGCCGCGCCTGCTCCTCCTCCCGCTCGGCGGCGTCGTCGGGGACCGCTTCGATCCGCGCCTGATCGCGCTCACCACCGACCTGGTCCGGGCCGCCGCCCAGATCCTCGTCGGCCTCGAACTGCTCGGCGGCGAGCCCCGGTTGGCGCACATCGCCGTCGCCGAGGCGGTCGGCGGCATCGCCTCCGCCTTCGCCATGCCGACCGCCTCGCCGCTGATCGCGGCCACCGTCGAGGGCCCGCTGCGGATGCGCGCCAACGCCCTGCTCGCCTCCGCCACCAACGCCGCGCGGCTCGGCGGCCCCGCACTGGCCGGCCTGCTGGTCTACACGGCGGGCGCCGGCTGGGCGTTCGTCCTGGACGGCGCCTCGTTCCTGGTCAGCGCCGCGCTGATGTCGCGGCTGAGGGTCCGCCACACCCCGGGCGGCCGTCGCCCGCTGCGCGCGGACCTGGCCGAGGGATGGAGCGAGCTGCGCGCACGCGACTGGTACTGGACCAGTCTGATCGGCCACGGCGTCTGGAACGGCGCCAGCGCCGTCCTGCTGACCCTCGGCCCGCTCATCGCGGCCCAGCGGCTCGGCGGTGACGGCGTGTGGATCGCCATGACCCAGGCCGCCGCCTTCGGGGTGCTGGCCGGTTCGCTGATCGCCGGGCGGGTCCGGCCGCGACAGCCCGTCCTCGTCGCCAACCTGGGCCTGGCCCTGTACGCGCTGCCGCTGACGGCCCTCGCCGTGAGCGCGCCCGCACCGGTCACGGTGACCGCCTACGCACTGGCCATGACCGGGCTCGGCTTCCTCAACCCGGTCTGGCAGACCGTCGTCCAGCAGGAGTTCCCGGCCCAGGTGCTGGCCAGGGTCACCTCCTACGACTGGCTGCTCTCCCTCGCCGCCGCACCGCTCGGCTACACGCTGGCCCCGCTCGCCGCCGACGCCTGGGGCAGCACCGGGCCCCTGCTCGTCACCGCCGCCCTGGTGGCGCTCGCCTGCGCGGGCACCGCGGCGGTACCGGGCGTGCGCCGGATCGGGCGCATCGGACCGAAGGACGGGGCCTCGCACGAGGGGCAGGAGCGGCCCGCACGGCCGGAGCCGGCGCGCCCGTAGTCGCCCCGCCCGCCGGTGCGCACGCCGGCGGCGGCCGATCCGGAGGCTCCCGCCGGCCACCCCGGCCGGGCCCCTACGATACGAACATGATCGCCTATACCCCAGCGGCCTTCTTCTTCCTCCTCTGCGGGATCGGAGTCCTGCGGGACCGCCGCCAGTTCAGCAACGCCGTCCTGCTCGGCCTCGCCATGTCCTTCCTCGCGCTCGCCCTGATCGCCGAGCTGCGCAAGGCGCCGACGCTGGTGGCGGAGCTGGCGGCGGTCGCGATCATCCTGGTTCCGGCCACCGGCACCCTGGCCCTGATCGGCTTCCTGATCTCCAACGGGCTCACCATGGTCCGCAAGGAGGGGTGGCGGCTCGCCAACCTGCTCTCGCTGCTCGCCGGACTCGGCATCCTCGCGGTGATCGGCCTGCTCGTGGCGGCGCTGGCCACCCACTCGGTCCGGCTCGGCATCGTCGCCGGAACGGCCGTCCTGGTGGTCGGCTACGTCTCCTTCCTGTTCGTCTGCTTCGTCGGCTACGCCTTCCTCTACGGACGCCACCGCCCGCGCCGCGACGTCGACTTCGTGGTGGTGCTCGGCTCCGGCCTGATCGGCGGGGAGCGGGTGCCGCCGCTGCTCGCCAGCCGGCTCGACCGGGGCCGCCAGGTCTACGACCGGCAGGCCGCGCGCGGCAACCCGCCGATCCTGATCGCCTCGGGCGGGAAGGGGTCGGACGAGAAGGTGGCGGAGTCCCACGCGATGGCCGGCTACCTCGTCGAGCGCGGCTTCCCCCCGGAGCACCTGGAGCAGGAGGACCGCTCGCGCACCACCGAGGAGAACCTGGTCTTCAGCAAGGTGATCATGGAGCAGGCCCGGCCCGACTACCGCTGCGTCATCGTCACCAACAACTTCCACGCGTTCCGCGCCGCGCTCATGGCCCGCAAGACCGGCGTCAACGGGCAGGTCTTCGGCTCGCCGACGGCCGCGTACTACTGGCCGAGCGCGACCATACGCGAGTTCGCGGCGGTGTTCCTCGCCCACAAGCTGGTCAACTTCGGGATCTGCGGCTTCCTGGCGGTCTGCGGACTGCTCGCGGCCACCTACTGACGGGCCGCGCCGCCCGTCCGGACCCGCCCCCGACGCCTTTGACGAAAGGTTGACCTGCTCACGGCAGAACGTTGGGGGCCCCGAATCCTATGGTCGGCGCATGCCTCCACTGCCCGCCGGGAGGACCGCCCTGCCGGTCCTCCCGTACCGCAAACCCACGCCCGGACGCGACTACTGGGTGATCGACGACGTCCTGCCCGACCCCGACGCCGTCCGGCGGCGCTGCCTCGACCGCGGCGAGTGGACCGAGGGCCACCCCTACCGGCCGGAGTCCTGGCCCGGGCTGCGGACCATGCCCGGGCTCGAACCCGACGAACTCGCCCGGGTCGAGACCCTGGTCCGCAGGGCCACCGGCGCCCGGCGGCTCTGGGTCCGGAGCACCCCCGCCGGCGGCACCCTCAACCACAACTGCGTCCAGGTGGTCGGCGCCGGTGAGTCGCAGCCGCGCCCCCACACCGACTCCCGCGCGCTCTGCCGCTTCGCGGCCGTGCTCTACCTCAGCCCCGGCGCCCCCGGGGACGCCGGCACCGGCTTCTACCGCCAGCAGTTCCCGGGAGGGCGGCTCGGCGGCAACCTCGTCACCGCGCCGCACCACAACCTCGTCGAGGCCCTCGGCACCCGGCGCGTCCCGTCCGACGCGTTCGTCGAGGACGTGCGCGTGCCCAACCGCTACAACCGGCTCCTGCTGTACCACGCCAACCTCATCCACAGCGCCACCGGCTACTACGGCCTCACCCCGGAGGACCGGCGCATGACGGCGGTCTTCTTCTGGATGGCCTGACCGCCGGGCGCCACGGCCCGCCCACCCGCCCGCGCCGGGTTGGCAGCGGTCCGGCGGGGGGAGGTGGGGCGTATGGAGAGTGCGCACCCGTCCGACCCCGCCGCCGCGACCTCATCGGCCGCACCGCCCCCGCCTCCTCCCCCGCCGCTGCCGCGACCGGTGACGGAAACGGTGCGGCCGGAGTGGGGCGGGATCGACCGGCTGGCGACGCTCGACCTGCTGCGGCTGATGAACGCCGAGGACCGGACCGTCGCCACCGCGGTGACCGGCGCGCTGCCGCGGATCGCCGCCGTGGTGGACGCGGTCGCCGCCCGGATGGGCCGGGGCGGGCGGCTGGTCTACGCCGGCGCCGGGACGGCCGGGCGGCTCGGCGTCCTCGACGCGAGCGAGTGCCCGCCGACGTTCAACACCGGGCCGGGCCGGGTGGTCGGGCTGATCGCGGGCGGACCGCCGGCGCTGCTGCACGCCGTGGAGGGGGCGGAGGACCGCCCGGAGCGGGCGGTCGCCGACCTGGACGCGCTGGCGCCGACGCCCGACGACACCGTGATCGGGCTGTCGGCCTCGGGCCGCACGCCGTACACGGTGGCGGCCGTCCGGCACGCGCGCACGGCCGGGGCCCTGTCCGTGGGGCTGTCCTGCACGGCGGGCTCACCCCTGGTGGCCGCGGCCGAGCTGGGCATCGAGGTGGTCGTGGGGCCCGAGGTGGTGGCCGGTTCCACCCGGCTCAAGGCCGGGACGGCGCAGAAGCTGGTGCTGAACCTGATCTCCACGGCGGTGATGGTCCGGCTCGGCAAGACGTACGGGAACCTGATGGTCGACGTACGGACCGGCAACGCCAAACTGCGTGACCGGGCCCGCCGGATCGTCACCGAGATCACCGGAGCGGACGAGGCGACCGCGCGGCGCGCACTGGCCGCGACCGGCGGCGAGGCCAAGGACGCCGTCCTGGTCGTCCTCGCCGGGGTCGACGCACCGGCCGCCGCGCAGTTGCTGGCCGCCTCCGGCGGGCGCCTGCGCGACGCCCTGGAGCTGGCCCGGCGGCCGGTGAGGACGGCGCAGGAGTAGGCCGGAGGTCAGCCCAGGCGGACGGCCGCCCGCCCGACCACCTCGCCGAAGCGGGGCAGGTTCAGGCCGACCGCCGCCCGGTGCTCCTCCTCGGTCAGGGCGGCCAGCGCCTCCTCGACGAACAGCAGCGCGTAGCCGTGGTCGGAGGCGGCGCGGGCGGTGGACTCGACACCGAGGTTGGTGGCGATGCCACCGAACACCAGGGTCTCCACCCCGCGCGCCCGGAGCAGCTCGTCCAGCCCGGTGCCGTGGAAGCCGCCGATCGTGCGTTTGACCACGACCTCGTCGGCGGCCTCCGCCACCTCGGCCACCAGCTCGCTCCCCGGCGGCTGCTCGACCGCGCCCGGCCGCTCGACGCGGATCGCGATCACCGGCGCGCCCGCGGCGCGGAACGCCTCCGCGAGGTCCAGCGAGGCGGCCACCACCTCGGCACCTGTGCGCGGGGCCAGCGGCAGAGCGGCGATCCGGGGCATCAGATCGACCAGGACGAGGGCGGTGCGGGCGGGATCAAGGGTCTGCATGGTCGCTCACGCTAGCGGAACGGCGTCGCGCCCCACCCGCCGCACCCGCCGCACCAATCTCCGCCCGCTCGGCCCGCTCGGCCCCGCGTCCGGCGGGGACACGAGGACACGGGGCCGGAGCGGAGCGGGAGTGCCGCGCCGCAGCCCGGGGGCCGAGCGACCGGCGCGCGGCGCGCCTCAGGCCTCCTGCGTTTCGAGCCAGTGCAACAGCACGGCTCGCTCGGCGTCGGTGCCGACCGGCTGGGCCGGATCGAGCGCCCACGTGCGGATCCGCCGGACGGTCTCCGCGTCGAGGTCCAGGTAGAGGCGCCAGTGGGAGCGCGGGTGGCAGTCGGAGTCACGGGGTTCGCCGCACTCGTGGCAGTGGGTGAAGAAGGCGTCGACCAAACGGTGCACGATCGTCTCGGCGGACATGGACGGCGGTACTTCCTCACATACTCGGCTCGCGCCGCCGGTCTCCGCGGACCGGCGGGCCCGCACTCCAGGGTGCGGGCCCGGACGGACGGACGGGAGGGACCAACGTCCCGCGCACGGCGGAGGCCCGGTCCCCGTGGGGGTGGGGACCGGGCCGTTCGGGAGGGCCGTTCGCCGGGGAGGCGGCCCCGTCTCAGCCCCGGCCGGCGGACTTCTGCGTGCGCCGGGAGACCGAGTCGAGCACCACCGCGGCGAGCAGCACCGCGCCGGTGATCATGTACTGGATGGCCTGGGCCGCGTGCACCATGTCCAGCCCGGTGGTGATCGACTGGATCACCAGCATGCCGAGCAGGGCGGACCAGGTGCTGCCGCGCCCGCCGAAGAGGCTGGTCCCGCCGATGACGGCTGCGGCGATGGCGCTCATCAGCACGTTGCCCCCGCCGAGGAGCTTGTCGGCCGAGCCCTGCTGGGAGGCGATGAAGAGCCCGCCGAGACCGGCCAGCGCGGCGGAGATCATGAACACCGAGATCCGGATCCAGGCGACGTTGATGCCGGCCCGGCGGGCGGCCTCGATGCCGCCGCCGACCGCGAAGATCTGGCGTCCGTAGGAGGTGCGCCGGAGCACGAAGTCGGTGAGGACGACCACCCCGACCAGCACGACCAGCGGCAGCGGCAGGCCGCTGTCCTGGTTGAGCGTGTAGGCGCCGACCAGGGCGACGAGGGCCAGGCCGCCGGTGCGCAGCGCGATGTCGCCCGGCGGCCTGGCCGGCAGGCCGGCCGCGGTGCGGCGCCGGGCGGTGAGGAGCTGTGCCGCGAGGAAGCCGCCGATGGCGAGGACGGCGAGCAGCCAGGCGAAGGAGATGTCGCCGTCGCCGAGGAAGTAGTTGTCGAGATGGGCGACGACGCCGTCGTTGATGTTGTTGACGGTGCCGAGCCGGCCGAGCACGTAGTCCTGGAGGCCGCTCCAGGCGAGCATGCCGGCCAGGGTGACGACGAAGGCGGGCACGCCGATCTTGGCGAAGAAGAAGCCGTGCAGGGCTCCCATCGCGGCGGCCGTGAGCAGGGCGATCATGATCGCCAGCCACTCGTTCACGCCCTGCCGCACGGCGAGGACGGAGGTGACGGCGGCGCAGACGCCGGCGACCGAGCCGAGCGAGAGGTCGATCTCCCCGAGCAGCAGGACGAAGACGACCCCGACCGAGATCAGGCCGTAGCCGGCGATCCACTTGGTGATGTTGGTCAGGTTGTCCGCTTGGAGGAAGTGGCCGGTGACGCTCTGGAAGATGACCGCGATCAGGATGAGGCCGATCACGACCGGCAGCGAGCCGAGGTCACCGCTGCGGATCTTGCGGCGGAACTCCTCGGCGTACCCGGCGAAGCCGCCCTGGCGGACCAGCAGGCGCGGGTCGGTCGCGGTCGCACTCCCGTCGGTGGGCCCGGCGGTGGGGGTGGTCTGGCTGGTGGTCACTTCGCTTCCTCCGCGATACGTGCCTGGCGCCGGGTGACGGCGTTGTCGGTGGCGCCGGTGATGGCGGAGATGATCTCCTCGGGCGTGGTGCCGGCGACCGGGAAGACGCCGTTGTTGCGGCCGAGCCGCAGGACGGCGACGGTGTCGGCGACCGCGCGGACGTCCGCCATGTTGTGGCTGATGAGGATGACGCCGAGGCCGCGCTGGCGGAGCCGCTCGACCAGGTCGAGGACCTGCGCGGTCTGTTCGACGCCGAGCGCGGCCGTGGGCTCGTCGAGGATGACGATCCGCGGGTCTCCGACCAGGGCGCGGGCGATGGCGACGACCTGGCGCTGTCCGCCGGAGAGCGCGGCGATCGGGATCCGCACGCTGGGGATGCGGATCGACAGGGTGTCCAGCAGCTCCTTGGCCCGGCGCTCCATGGCGACCTCGTCCAGCGCGCCGCGGCGGCGCAGTTCGCGGCCGAGGAACAGGTTGGCGACGACGTCGAGGTTGTCGCAGAGCGCGAGGTCCTGGTAGACGGTGGCGATGCCGAGCGTCTGGGCGTCCTGGGGCCGGGCGATCCGGACCGGGCGCCCGTCCCAGGTGATGGCGCCCTCGTCGATGGGGTGGACGCCGGCGATCGTCTTGACCAGGGTGGACTTGCCGGCGCCGTTGTCGCCGACCAGGGCGAGGACCTCGCCGGCGTGGACGTCGAGGTCGACGTCGGTGAGGGCCTGGACGGCGCCGAAGCGCTTGGAGACCGCGCGCAGCGCCAGTACGGGTGCGCCTGTCACGTGAACCATCTCCTGCGTGGGTGTGCGTGGCGGGGGTGGGTGGGTGTTCGCGGGGCTGTGGGACCCGCGAGGGGGTGGTGCTCGCGACGTGGTCGTGTCGCGACGGGGCGCGTCCGACCCGGCGGTGCTCGCGACGAGGCGGTGCTCGCCGGGGTGCTCGCGCGGTCGGGGGTGCCGGTCGGCGGGCGAGCGGCCGGGCCTCGGGCCGGCGCTCCCCGGTGGGCCGGGGAGCGCCGTGGCGGTTCGCCAGAGCCGGTCGGACGGCCCTGCGGGAACTGCTAGTTGATGCCGGCGGCGGTGCAGCCGGCGGCGTAGTCCGCGGTGCAGATGTCGGCGGGCTTGTAGAGGCCGTCGGCGATCACGGTGTCCTTGATGTTCGCCTTGGTGACGATCTTGGGCTGCAGCAGCTTGGCCGGGATGCCCTTGTCGGTCTCGCTGTCCACCGTGGTGGAGGCGACGGCCTTGACGTCCTTGCCCTGCAGCAGGCTGACGGCCAGTTCGGCGGCGTTGTCGGCGAGCGGCTTGTAGGCCTTGTAGATGGTGTAGGCCTGGTCACCGGCGACGATCCGCTGGACGGCGTCGAGGCCGGCGTCCTGACCGCCGACCGGGACGGTGATGCCGGCCGCCTTGAGCTGGGTGATGATGGCGCCGGCCATGCCGTCGTTGGCGGAGTAGACGGCCTGGAAACCGTCCTTGCCGAGCTGGGTGATGGCGGCGCCGGTCTTCTGGCCCGCGACGGTGGGCTTCCACTCGCCGGACTGCTCGTAGACCACCTTCTTGATCTTGCCGTCGAGCACCTTGTGCGCACCGGACTTGAAGAGGGCGGCGTTCGGGTCGGCCTCGTCACCGTTGATCATCACGATGTTGGCGTCGGCGGCCCTGCCGCCGAGGGCGTCCAGCAGGGCCTGGCCCTGGAGCTCGCCGACCTTCTCGTTGTCGAAGGAGACGTAGGCCGCGACCGGGCCGGTGGCCAGCCGGTCGTAGGCCACGACCTTGACGCCCTTTCCGGCCGCCTCCTTGACCCACGACTGGGTGGACTTGGCGTCGAAGGCGTCGAGGACGATCACCTTCACGCCCTCCGCGATCAGGGTGTCGAACTGCTGCTTCTGCTTCGCGGCGCTGCCCTCGGCGTTGCTGTAGCGGACCTTGCAGTCCGGGCAGAGGGCGGTGACCTTGGCCTCGATGAACGGGCGGTCGAAGGACTCGTAGCGGGTGGAGGATGCGTTCTCCGGCAGGAGCAGGCCGATGGACTTGGTGTCCCCGGAGCTCGCGCTGTCCTTCTTGTCGCCACCGGCCTTGCCGCAGGCGGCCATGGACAGGGCCAGTGAGACCGCGGCGGTGCCGACGAGGACGCGACGCATCGTTGCGTTCATGGGGGGTGCCTCCGTGACAGGTGCCGCAGCGCTGCGGCGAGGTGGGAGGAGTTAACCCGGCCCCGTCAGCTGGCGTCAATAAGTAAATTCAAGCTCTCCTCAATCCCGACTCTTTCGTTATCTTCATGAACGCCCACTCGGGATTGAAACCTGGAGATTCCTCCGAGTCGAGCTATGACAGGACATGACAGAACGGACGAATCCCTCCAGAAAATGGGCCCCACCTGGTACGGACCTGAGGGAAAGCCGAGCGGAGCGCGCACGGACCGAGCCCGAGCGACCATCCGAGGCCCTCTTGACAGGAACAGGGCAGGTCTACTCAAGCGTTCAAGAGTTTGATCAACCGTCAGAGAGAAGGGGCGACGTGCGAGCCCGGTAGCGGCCGGGCGTCGTCCCGAAGAGCCGGTTGAAGGCGTGCGAGAGCGCGTACGGGGTCGCGTATCCGACCCGGCGGGCGATGACGTCCAGCGGCTCGGCGGTCTGCTGGAGCAGCGCCGCCGCGCGCGTCATCCGCCACCAGGTGAGGTAGGCCATCGGCGGACGGCCGACCAGCCCGGTGAACCGCCGGGTGAGGGTGGCCCGGGAGACCCCGGCGTGGGCGGCGAGGTCCTCGGTGCTCCAGCCCCGCGCAGGGTCCTCGTGCAGGGCCCGCAACGCGGCGGCGACGACCGGGTCACCCAGCGCGGCGGACCAGCCACCGCCCCGCGCCCCCGCCGGCCCCGGCCCCGGCCCTCCGGTGGCGGCCGGACCGTCCGGCGCCCCGGCTCCGCCCCCGTCGGCCGCACCACCCGCACCGCCCGCACCGCCCGCACCGGCGCCGGGCGGCCCGGCCAGCCAGGCGCGCACCATGTAGACCAGCAGCAGGTCGATCAGGCTCGGCACGGCCAGCGCCGCACCGGCCTCGTCGGCGGCCAGCTCTCCCCCCAACAGGTCCACGGCCGAGCGCAGTTGCGGGTGGCCGCCGACCCGGTTCGCCAGGTGGACCACGTCCGGGAGTTCCAGCATCAGCGGGTGCGTCCGGCTGTGCTCCAGGCGGTACTTGCCGCAGAGCAGCTCGACCGCCGCCCCCGTCCCGGAGCCGGGGGCGGACTCGTACGACGCGGCGGGGCCGAGCGGCGGCACCGGCCGTCCGGGGCCGAGCAGCCGGTCGATCGGTACCGCCCGCGCCGCCTCGGCCGGCTCCAGCGGCGCGCTCGCGAGGACGTGGCCGGTCCCGTGCGGCAGCAGCACCGCGTCACCGGCGCCCAGGGCCACCGGCGCGCCACCGTCGGGCAGCAGCCAGCAAGCGCCCTCCAGCACCACGTGGAACCCGGCCCCGTCGTACGGGGGGATCCGGGTGGACCACGGCCCGCCGACCCGCAGCCGGACCGAGGAGGGCCGGCCGATGCGCACGGCCGCGATCGCGTCGCTCACCACGTCCATCCGGTCATCCTACGGTGGCCGGCCACGCACCTGTGAGCCGATCGCGTATCCGATTGATCTTCTGAAGCATTGAGGCGCTCAGCCGGCGCCTCCTAGGCTCGACACCGGCGGCGTACGGAAGTGGCGCCCTACGAACCAGCCGCACAGCTGTACAGCTGTGCGGCTGAACAGGTGCACAACCACACGGGTGCACAACGACACGGGGAGGAACCATGGAGCGGATCGTGCTCGGCGACGCCGAGATCATCAGGGTGGTCGAGTGGGAGGGGCCGTTCGTCCCGGCGCAGAGGATCGTGCCCGGTCTGCCGGCCGGGGAGTGGGAGCGGAACGCGGACTGGCTGGCCCCCGACCACTGGGACCGGGCCGGGGACGACTACCGGGGGGCGCTCCAGACCTGGGTGGTCCGCCACGGCGGTCGGACCGTCCTGGTCGACACCAGCGTCGGGGACGGTCGGCAGCGCCCGCACAGCCCGCACTTCCACGACCGGCGCAGCGACTTCCTCGACCGCCTGGAAGCGGCCGGGGTCCGTCCGGAGGACGTCGACGTGGTGGTCAACACCCACCTGCACGCCGACCACGTCGGCTGGAACACCGTCGCCCGGGACGGCGAGTGGGTCCCCGCCTTCCCCAACGCCACCTACTACCTGCCGGCCGCGGACCACGCCGCGATCGATCCGGACGGGCCGGAGTCGGGACCGGCCCCGGCGGACGCCGACGCCCGGGTCTGGCGGGAGGAACGGCGGCTGATGTTCGCCGACAGCATCGCGCCGGTCGTCCGCTCCGGACAGGCCGTGCTCTGGGAGGGCGGTCACCGGCTCGACGAGGCACTCACCCTGGAGCCCGCTCCGGGTCACACCCCCGGCTCGTCGGTGCTGCGGCTCGCCTCACGCGGGGAGCGGGCGGTGTTCGTCGGCGATCTGCTGCACAGCCCGGTGCAGTTGCTCCACCCGGCCTGCAACAGCTGCTTCTGCGAGGACCCGGCCCGGGCCGCCGCCAGCCGGCAGCGGGTGCTGCAACGCGCCGCCGACACGAGGGAACTCGTGGTCCCCGCCCACTTCGCGGGCGCGGGCGCCGTCGAAGTACGGCGTGCGGGAAGCGGATTCGCGGTCTCCCGTTGGGCCGCCTGACCGGTCCGGGATCAACCGGGCTCCGGCAGCAGCAGCGGCGTCTCCCCCCGCGGCACCGCCGTCCGGGAACCGCCACTCGCACCGAACGGCTACAGCCACTCGCCCCGAACGGCTACGGCCGCTCGAAGTACTGCACCACTCCGCCGGCCGAGAAGCACAGCGCGCCCGCGAAGGTCCCCCAGTTCGCGATGTCGGTGTTGACCGGGCTCCCAGTCTCCGGACGGGTGAACGCCGCCACCGCCGAGAGCAGGAAGAGCACGGACCCGATCTGGTTGACCAGCACGATCCACCACCCGATGCCGCGCGCGTGCACGCACCAGCGGCCGTGGCAGACCTCGACCAGCGCGAGGTGTCCCGAGATCAGGAACAGCACGCACCCCACCATGTCCGGGGCCCAGACCAGCCGGTCCGTCTGCCGGACCGAGAGGCCCTGGAGGAAGGAGTCCAGCAGGTTCACACCGAACACCAGGGTCCCGGCGAACAGGACGAACGTGCTGAGCCAGTCGATCCGCTGAGGTTCGTAGCTCCACCAGCGCCAGGCCCGGGTGACCGGTGCATCCGTCCCACCGGAGCGGCGCGGGGCATTGACCGCCTGGAGCAGCGAGGCGTAGCCGCCGGTGTTGAAGAACAGGCCTCCCACGAAGAAGACCGAGGCGATCGCCGTCGGGCCGACGTCGGTGACCGCCGCGAGGAGGGCGCCGAGCGCGAACAGCCCGCCGCCGATCACGAACGCGACGGCGGCGACGGTGTTGAGTGTGCGCAGGCGGTGCAGCGCCCGGCCGTCCGCACGGTGCGGCGCACCCTCGGCTCCCGACTCTGCCAGCGTCCTGAACACGCCGCGTTTGCGGGCCGGCCGGGATTCCCAGACCGCCAGGCCGCCCTCGGCCTTGCGCCAGGTGACCCGGGTCGTGAACGGTCCAGCGCCCTCGGCGCGCTCGTCGCGGCGAACCATGGCACGAGCCTAGACCGGAGCGGGCCGTCACCCGCCCTGCGCGGCAAGGCGTGTCCCGACCGGAGTGCGGGAGGAACCACCGGCCGGCCTCCCCGGCCCGGCCACCCGTCCGGCGGGCCGGGCGGCCGGGCTTGTCAGCCGGCCCGGACCGCGTCCACCCAGCGGGCGAGGTCCTGTTCGGCGAGTTCGGGGTGGTCGAGCAGCCGCTCGCGCACGGCGGTCAGGACGGGCCCGCCACCGGCCAGCGCGAGGTCCTTGGCGGCCAGCCGGACCGGGAAGTCGGCGTCGTCGGAGCGGGCCCGGCCGACCGCACCACCGAGCGGTCCGCTCGCCAGCGCGCCCAGGGCCAGTTCCTCCGGGAGGCCGAGCGAGTCGGCCAGGGCGAGTGCCTCCGCCACCACGGCGACTCCCCCGATCACCGCGCCGATCACCACCAGCTTCAGCGCCGCGCCCGACCCGGGACCGCCGCAGTGCACCACCGAACCGAGCGTCTCCAGTACCGGCCGGACCCGGTCGAGGTCGGCGGGCTCCCCGCCCGCCAGCACGGTCAGCCCGCCCGACGCGGCCGGGCCGACGCTGCCGAGCACCGGCGCGTCCACCAGCCCCACGCCGTCCGGCAGTCGTCCGCGCAGGGCGGCCACCGCCGCCGGACCGACGGAGGACATCTCGGTCCAGATCGTGTCGGGCACCAGTTCCCCCACGAACCGCTCGGCCACCGCCGCCAGCGCCTCCGGGTCGGACAGCATCGTGACGACGACGCCCGCCCCGCGCACCGCCTCCGCCGGATCGGCGGCCTCCGGGAGCCCCTCGGCCCTCCCGGGCGTGCGGTTCCACACCGTCAACGGGTAACCGGCGGCGGCGAGTCGGCGGGCCATCGGTCGACCCATCCGGCCGAGGCCGAGAAATGCGATCTTCTCCATGGCCTCCACGCTAGGAACCATCGAGCCAGGCGACAAGCGAATGTCTCGCATGGTAGCCATGCGGAATGGACATGGCCTGGCTCGAAGTCTTCCGCACCGCCGCCCGGCTGGGCTCGTTCACCGCCGCCGGCGAGCGGCTGGGGTTCACCCAGTCCGCGATATCCCGTCAGATCTCTACCCTGGAGGCCGAGTTCGGTGCGCCGCTCTTCGACCGACTGGCCCGGGGCGTGCGACTCACCGAGCACGGACGCACCCTGCTGCCGCACGCCGAGGCGCTGCTGGAGCGGCTGGACGGCACTCGCCGCGACCTGGCGGCGCTCACCGAGCTGAACCTCGGCAGGCTGCGGGTCGGCGCGTTCGACAGCGCCAACGCGGCGCTGGTCCCGGACGCGCTGGCAGCCTTCCGGGCCGCGCACCCGCTGGTCGGGGTCTCGCTCACCGAGGGGCTCTCGTCCGCCCTGCTGGACCGGCTCCGGGACGGCGCGATCGACCTCGCGCTGGTCTCCGCCTATCCCGAACACCCTTACGACACCGAGCTGTTCGACCTCCGCCCGCTGGTCGACGATCCGGTCCTGGTGGCTCTTCCACCGGACCACCCGCTGGCGGGCCGCGCGTCGGTGCAGCTGGCCGAGCTCGCCGGGGAGCACTGGATCGCCGCCAGTCGGCGGGCCGAGTCGACCCTGCTGGCCGCCTGCGTGCGCAGCGGCTTCCGGCCGCGGATCGAGTACGAGGTGGCCGGGTGGCCCGCCAAACTCGGCCTGGTGGCCGTCGGGTTGGGTGTCACCCTGATCCCCGCCCTGGCCGCCCGCGCCGCCCGGCCGGACGTCGCCCTCGTCCCGCTCCACCCGGACGACACGCCCGTCCGCCTGGTCCGCACCGCCACCCTCCGGGACCGGTCGGTCCCGCCGGCGGTCACCGCCTTCCTCGGCCACCTCGCCGCGGCGGCGGAGCCCACCACCCGGGGCTGACCGGCCGACCCGGACCGGAGCCCCGGCCAGGGTCCTGCGCTCCGGTCGGCGGCGCAGGGTCGGCAGGGGGCCGGTCCACGCGCCGCCGTCCAGCGGCAGAGCGCCCGCTCCGCGGTGCCGACCAGGACTTCGACCACCTCCTCGACCGGCAGGGCGCGGCCGGTCCGGAGCTGGCGGACACCGGACGGCGAGCAGGGCCGGGGCCGGAGCAGCAACGCAGCAGGGACGGGGCACCGGTCCCGGCGCGGGGCCGGAGGCCCGGGACGGGGGCGGGCGGAACCGGGCCCTGCCCGGGCCGGTGCCCGACACGGGCCGGGCACCGGATCGGGCCAGGAGGCGACCGCTGCCCCAGGCGTCCGGGACGGCGGGCGGCGGACCTTGGAAGCCACGCCCGGCCCGCGCCGGGCGCACCGATCCGCACCCACCCACGGGAACCCCCTCATGACCGCACAGTCCGCCCTGTCCGCCGCCCTCCTCGACGCCCGCCGCTCCGTCTGCCTGCCCGACCTGCTCCGCGCGCAGGTGGCCGCCCGGCCCGACGCCACGGCCGTGACCGGCGACGGCGGCCGGCTCAGCTACCGCGAGCTCGGCGAGGCCGCCGGCGCCCTCGGGGCCCACCTGCACCAGCTGGGTGCGGGCGCCGACGACTGCGTCGGCCTCTACACCGAACCGTCCCTGGAGCTGATGACCGGCGTCTGGGGCATCCTCTGCACGGGCGCCGCCTACCTACCGCTCTCCCCGGAGTACCCGGAGGAGCGGATCCGCTACATGATCGAGTCCAGTGGCACCAGGGTGATCGTCGCTCAGGACCACCTGCGGCACCGGCTGACCGGGCTGGCCCCGCCGGGCGTCCGGATCGTCACACCCGCCGACCTCCGCGAGGCCGCCGGCACGCACCCCATCCCGCACCAGAGCCGGGGACCCGGCGACCCGGCCCCCGGCCCGACCCCGGACGCGCTGGCGTACGTCATCTACACCTCCGGCAGCACCGGCCGGCCCAAGGGCGTGATGATCGAGCACCACAGCATCGTGTCGCAGCTGCGCTGGCTGACCGACGCCGGCCACCTCGGCCCGGACACCACCGTGCTGCAGAAGACGCCGATGAGCTTCGACGCCGCGCAGTGGGAGATCCTCGCGCCCGCCGCCGGCGCCCACGTCGTGATGGGGGCGCCGGGCGTCTACCGGGATCCGGACGGGCTGATCGACGCGGTGCTGGAGCACGGCGTGACCGCCCTCCAGTGCGTCCCCACCCTGCTCCAGGCGCTGCTGGAGACCGAGCGGTTGCCCGGCTGCACCACGCTGCGCGCGGTCTACTCGGGCGGCGAGGCGCTCTCCGTCCGGCTCGCCCGGGCCCTCACCGCCGAGCTGCCCCGGGCCTCGCTGGTCAACCTGTACGGACCGACCGAGTGCACCATCAACGCGACCGCCCACCGGGTCGACCCGGAGGCCCTCGGCGAGGGCTCGGGTTCGGTGCCGATCGGCCTGCCGGTCGACCGCACCCGCTGCTTCGTGCTGGACGCGGAGCTGGCCCCGGTGGAGGTCGGCGCCACCGGCGAGCTGTACGTCGGCGGCGTCCAGCTGGCCCGCGGCTACCTGAACCGGCCCGACCTGACGGCGGAACGGTTCGTCGCCTCGCCGTACCTCCCGGGCGAGCGGCTGTACCGCACCGGCGACCTCGCCCAGTGGAATCCGGACGGCACCCTGCAGTGCGCCGGCCGGACGGACAGCCAGGTCAAGCTGCGCGGGTACCGCGTCGAGCTGGACGAGATCGCACTCGCGATCGAGGACCACACCTGGGTGCGCCGGGCCGCCGCCGTGGTGACCGACGACGCGCGGACGGGACACCGGAACCTGGTGGCCTGCGTGGAGCTGAACCCCAAGGAGGCGGCCCTGATGGACCAGGGCAGCCACGGCGGCCACCACCGGTCCAAGGCGAGCAAGCTCCAGGTGAAGGCGCAGCTGTCGAACCCGGGTCTGCGGAGCCCGGGTCAGCTGGCCGGCCGGCCGGTGGTCGGGCTTCCGGGGCGGCAGGAGAGCGGACGGCAGCGCCGGGAGGCGTTCGCCCGCAAGACCTACCGGTTCTTCGAGGGCGGCCCGGTGACCCGCGACGACCTGCTGGCCCTGCTCGCCGCCCCGCACCCGGCGGACCGGCCGGACCACCACCGGACCGCCCGCCGGGACGGCGGCGTGACCCTGGCCGAGCTGGGCGGGATCCTGCGGTGGTTCGGACAGTTCCACAGCGAGGAGCGGCTGCTGCCGAAGTACGCGTACGCCTCCCCCGGCGCGCTGTACGCCACCCAGCTGTACCTGGAGACGAACGGCTCCGAGGGCCTGGCCGCGGGCGTCCACTACTACCACCCGGTCGAGCACACCCTGGTCCGGGTCGGCGACGCGGCCGACGGCGCCGCGCCCCTGGCCCTGCACTTCCTCGGCCGGCGCAGCGCGATCGAGCCGGTGTACCGGAACAACATCCAGGAGGTGCTGGAGTTCGAGACCGGGCACATGCTCGGTGTCCTGGAGGAGGTGCTGCCCGCGTACGGGCTGGCGGTGCGGCCGCTCGGTCACGAGCCGGCCGTCCGACGGCGGCTGGACGTCGCCGACGAGGACCTCTACCTGGGCAGCTTCACGGTCGTCCCGGAGGACGGTCGGCCGTACCGGGACGACACCGAGCTCTACGTCCAGGCCCGGCCGGGCCGGGTCGAGGGCCTTCCGGCCGGCACCCACCGGTACGAGGACGGCGGGCTGACGCTGATCTCGGACGAGCTGGTGGAGGCCCGGCACGTCATCGCGATCAACCAGCAGGTGTACCGGCGGGCGGACTTCGGCATCTCGGCGGTGAGCCGGGCGGCGGAGCCGTGGCTGGAGTACATCGGCCTGGGCACCCGGCTGCACCGCCTGCAGCGCAACGGACTCGGCTTCGGGTTCATGTCCTCGGGCTACAGCTCCAGGACCGGGCACCCGCTGCCGGCCGCCCGGCGGCTGGACGCCGTCCTCGCGTCGTGCGGGATCGCGCCCGGGCCGTCGTACTTCTTCCTCGGCGGGCGGGTCAGTGGCGAGCAGATCCGCAGCGAGGGCATGCGGGAGGACGCCGTGCACATGAAGGGCCCTGCGGAGATGATCCGGGACGAGCTGGCCGCCGCGCTGCCCGACTACATGGTCCCCAACCGGGTGCTGGTCCTGGACGAGCTGCCGCTCACCGCCAACGGGAAGGTCGACGTCAGGGCCCTCGCCGCCGGCGAGCAGGTCCGGGACGCCGGAACGGGCGCGCCGTTCGTGGCGCCGTCGACGCCGACCGAGCGCCGGCTCGCCGAGGTCTGGGGCGCCGCGCTGAAGTACGAGGCCGTCTCACTGGCCGACGAGTTCTTCGCCGCGGGCGGGAACTCGCTGACCGCCGTGGCGCTGGTCAACCGGGTCAACCGGGAGTTCGGCACCCGGCTGCCGCTCCAGGTGCTGTTCGAGAGCCCGGGACTGGCCGACCTCGCGGAGCGGATCGACCGCTCCGGCGCCGCCGGCGGTTCCGGCGGGCCGGCCTCCCGGCTGGTGCCGCTGCACCGCGGGGGCGCCGGTGACCCGGTGTTCTGCTGGCCGGGTCTGGGCGGCTACCCGATGAACCTGCGGCCGCTCGCCGGCCGGGCGGGCCGGCCGTTCTACGGCGTGCAGACGTACGGCATCAACCCCGGGGAGACGCCGTACCCGACGATCCGGCGGATGGCCGCCGCCGACGTGGCGGAGATCCTCCGGATCCGCCCGGAGGGTCCGTACACCCTGTGGGGGTACTCCTTCGGCGCCCGGGTCGCCTTCGAGGCCGCGTGGCAGCTGGAGCAGGCGGGCCGGCGGGTGGACGACCTGCTGCTGATCTGCCCGGGCAACCCGGAGCTGCGGAAGGCCGGCGGCGAGCGGTACGGACGCGAGTACTCCTACCGCAACCCGGCGTACCTGACCATCCTGTACTCGGTGTTCGCGGGCTCGATCAGCGGGCCGGGGCTGGACCGGTGCCTGGCCGAGGTCCGGGACGAGGACGGCTTCGCCGCCTTCGTCCACGGGCTGATGCCGGAGCTGGACGAGGAGGTCGTCCGCCGGATCGCCCGGATCGTCGGGGAGACCTACGAGTTCGACTACAGCTTCCGCGAGCTGGCCGAGCGGCGGCTGTCGGCGCCGGTGACCGTGTTCAAGGCCACCGGCGACGACTACTCGTTCATCGAGGAGAGCTCCGGCTACTCGGCGACGGCGCCGACGGTGATCGAGCTGGCCGGCGACCACTACGGCGTGCTGAAGGAGCACGGCGTCGGCGAGCTGGTGGCCGCGGTCCGGTCCCGGTCCGGGGGCCTGAACCGCTGACCCGCCGTTTCCCGGCCCGTCCCGGCCGGGACGGGCGGGACGGGACGGGCGGGGTGGTTCAGCCGCGGGTCCGGTCCGGCGGCTGCGGCTCCGACACCGGCCCCGCGCCTCCCGGCCCTCCAGCGTCCGTCCCGGCGGACTCGGCCGCCTCCGCGGACTCCGCCAACAGCTTGATCCGCGCCAGCCGCCGGTCCCAGTCCGCCGCGAGCGAGGCCATCCACCGCGCGGTCGCGTCCAGCGCCTCGGGCCGGACGGCGTAGCGGACCTCGCGGCCGGCCCGACGGCCGGTGACCAGCCCGGCGGTGTCCAGGACGGCGAGGTGCTTGACCACGGCCTGCCGGGTGACGGGCAGTCGCCCGGCGAGCGTGGTCGCGGTCGCCTCGCCCTGGGCGGCGAGCAGGTCGAGCAGCCGGCGCCGGGTCGGGTCCGCCAGCGCGCCGAGCACGCCGTCGACGACCTCGGCGCCGCCGCTCCGCCGCTCCGTCACGCCGACCGCTGCTCGGCCCGCGTGCGGAGCGCGTCGAACACCTGGGGCCAGCCGCCGCTGTTGTCCCGGACGGCCTGGCTCCGCCGCTCCTCGGAGACGGCCAGGGCCGCGAACCCGCTCTCGACGACCCGAAGGCGGGTCTTGTCGCCCTCCTCGGTCAGGGTGAACTCCACCAGCGTGGTGTTGTCCTCGCGCAGTTCCTCGCCGGGGAACGCGCTGGCCCAGCGGTAGGCCAGGTAGGTCGGCGGCTCGACCTTCTCCACCCGCACGGGGAAGTCCCCGTACTGGGCGCTCCGCGCCACGGTCGACTCGCCCTCGCGCGCCACCGTGCCGGCCACGCTCTGCGCGTCCACCCAGAACCCGGGCTGGGCCACCAGTGCCCAGACCCGGTCCAGGGGGGCCGCGATCAGGGTCTCGCGCTCGATCCGGTCCTCGCTCATGGGATGCTCCTCCGTCGTCACCAGTGAATGCAACTCCATGGTTGCACCTGGCCCCGCCCGGGCGCAACCGGAGAGTTGCGCCCGGGCGGCGGAGCCTCACCGGTCAGCCCCACCACTGCTCCGGAACGGCGACCTCGTCGCGGGCCGGCCCGGCCGGGGCCTCGACGGCCCGCGCGGGGCCGGCGGTGACCAGCAGCTCGTCCCGCCCGGTCGCGGCCACCTGGTAGCCGGACTCCCGCAGGACCACGGCGACCGCACCGGTGACCGCCGCCCTGATCCCCTCGACCGGCGGCGGGTCGGCCCGCTCCACCTCGCCGGACCCGCCCGCCCCGTCGGCCGGGTCAACCGGCCGCCAGTCCACTACCACCCCCTGGGGGCGGTGACCGATCCGCAGGCCCGACGGCCCCCGTCCGGTGTCGAACCCGGCCCGGGCCAGGTCGGTCGTCACGTCCTCAAAGAGTTCCCGGTGATCCACCATTGGCGCAGCGTAGGCCCGCCGCCACGCCCTCCCCGGGCACGGCGCGCACCAAACGCTCCGGCGCCCCGGCACAGCACCCGGGCGCAGCATCCCGGCCGCCGGAGGCGACGGGGGACCCTCGGGCGAGCCGACACGAGCGGCCGGACGGGCCGATGGACGTGCACAGTCGGCGCGGTGCCGACAGCATGTCAGAGTAAGCGCTCCATCACTTTGAGCAACGGGGGCGGCGGGTCGGCGGATCCGCGCGCCGGCGTACCCGGCTCCCCCGCATCGAGAGGTCCGATGATCACATCACTCCGCCGGCCGGCAGCTCAGCGGCCGGGCGTCCAGGACGTTCCGCAGCGGACACCGGGGAGCCCGTCGTGAGAGCCGGTCAGCAGCCGAGCCCGGCACCGGCCACCAGCACCCGCGCGGCACCGGCCAACAAGGTCGAGGCGTTCGCCGACTGGGCCGACGGGCGGCTCGGCATCTACGCCCTGTCCAGGTCCAACCTGCGCAAGATCTTCCCGGACCACTGGTCCTTCATGCTGGGCGAGATCTGCCTCTACACCTTCATCATCATCATCCTGACCGGTGTCTGGCTGACGCTGTTCTTCATCCCGTCGATGGGCGAGGTCATCTACGAGGGCTCGTACGTGCCCCTCAGGGGCGTCCCGATGTCGGAGGCCTTCGCCTCGACGATGGAGATCAGCTTCGACCTCCGCGGCGGCCTGCTGATCCGGCAGATCCACCACTGGGCCGCCATCGTCTTCGTCGCGGCCATGTTCGTGCACATGATGCGCGTCTTCTTCACCGGGGCGTTCCGCAAGCCGCGCGAGATCAACTGGATGTTCGGCGCGCTGCTGCTGTTCCTCGGCATGTTCGACGGCTTCATGGGCTACTCGCTGCCCGACGACCTGCTCTCCGGCACCGGCATCCGGTTCATGGAGGGCGCGATCCTCGCCGTGCCGATCGTCGGCACGTACCTCCAGTTCTTCATCTTCGGCGGCGAGTTCCCGGGCGTGGTCATCATCCCGCGGCTGTTCACCGTGCACGTCCTGCTGATCCCGGGGATCATGCTGGGGCTGCTGGTGGCCCACCTGATCCTGGTCTTCTACCACAAGCACACCCAGTTCGCCGGGCCCGGCCGGACCAACAGGAACGTCGTCGGGATGCCGCTGATGCCGGTCTACATGGCCAAGGCCGGCGGCTTCTTCTTCCTGGTGTTCGGCGTCATCTCGGCCATGGCGGCGATCGCCACCGTGAACCCGATCTGGGCGTACGGCCCGTACCGGCCCGACCAGGTGTCCACGGACGCCCAGCCCGACTGGTACATGGGCTTCTCCGAGGGCCTGATCCGGATCATGCCGGGCTGGGAGATCGGGCTCTGGGGCCACACCCTGAACCTGGGTGTCTTCGTACCGCTGATGATCTTCCCGCTGGTGCTGGTGGCGATCTGGTCCTACCCCTTCCTGGAGGCCTGGATCACCGGCGACCGGCGCGAGCACCACATCGCCGACCGGCCGCGCAACGCCCCGGTGCGCACCGCCTTCGGGGCCGCCTGGATCAGCCTCTACCTGGTCCTGCTGGCCGGCGGCGGCAACGACCTGCTGGCCACCCACTTCCACCTGTCGATCAACTCGATCACCAACGCGGTGCGGATCGCGTTCTTCGTGGCGCCGGTCGTGGTCTTCGTCATCACCAAGCGGTGGTGCCTGGGCCTCCAGCGACGGGACCGGGAGAAGGTGCTGCACGGGCGCGAGACCGGCGTCATCAAGCGCCTCCAGCACGGCGAGTTCGTCGAGGTGCACGCGCCGCTGCCGCCCGGACGGCTGTACACGCTCACCTCGCACGACCAGCCGCAGCCCGTCGAGCTGCCGGCCGAGGTGGACGAGAACGGGGTGGCCCGCAGGACCGGGCTGCTGACGCGCACCCGCGCCAAGCTCTCCCGCGGCTTCTACGGCGGGGGCGGCCAGATCGCCAAGCCGACCGCCGAGGAGCACGAGGAGATCACCAGCGGCCACGGGCACCACTGACCCGGACGCCCCCGCGCGACCGGGGCCCGCCGCACACCCTGAAGGTGTGCGGCGGGCCCCGGTCTGCAACCGGCGGCCGTCAGCCGTGCAGGGCCGCCGGGAGGGCGGCGAGCAGCGCCGCCGCCAGCGCCACGGAGAGGCAGACGGCCGCCCAGCGCGCGCAGATCCGGCGGCACTCGGAGCGGTAGCGGGCGGCGAGCCGCCGGCACCGCTCGACCGCCCGGTCCACGACCTCCTCGGCGTACCGGAGGCGGTCGTCCGCGTAGGCGCGCTCCAGCGCCTCCCGGTCGTCGGGCGAGAGCCAGGGGAACCGGTCGGCGAAGGCCCGGGCGTCCCGTTCGGCCGCCGCCACCTCCGCCTCCCAGGCCAGGTAGCCCTCCAGCCGGGCGATCTCCACCCGGGCGTCCACCGCCTGTCCGCCCGCCTGCGGGCCCGTCGCCCGCCTGCCGGGACGCGCGTTCCGCGCCCTCGGCGGGCGCTCTCTGCCACCCATGACCGCTCCTCGTGCCGTCGTCGTCCAGCACCCCCCGGGCGCGGACCGATCCGCGACCACGCAACTACTACCAGTGACCGGAGGCGGTCGGCGCCAGACGCGCCGGGCCGCCGGCCGCCCGGCCCGCAGGGCACCGGCGCGCGGCGCACAACACGCGCCGGGGAGGCTCCGGCGCACGTCGGCACGGGTGCGCACGGGCGCGGTGACACCGGAGGACCACGGACACGCTCCGCACATGGCCGTGTACCATCAGCCATCGAGACCGGCGCCCTGCTCCGCGTCGGCCCGGCCCGCCCCGGCCCGCCCGGGGCGCGAACCAGGAGGTCAGCCATGCCCGACGCCGGTCGGTTCAGCGAGTTGGGCGAGCAGGGCTCGCGCGCCGTCATGGAAGCCGCCGCCGTCCTGGAACGCGAGCTCTCCGCCGGACTGGCGGACGCCAAGGCGGCCACCGCCCGGCTGACCGGCGAGCACCGCGTCGACCAGGAGGAGTTCGACCAACTGGTCCGCCGGGTCTCGGAGAACACCCACCAGCTGATCGACGCGGTCAGCACCCGGGTGCTCGCGGCCACCACCGGCGAGGTGTCCGAGCAGGCCGAGCGGCTCGCCACCAACGCGCACGACGTCCTCGAACTGCTGCTCAACCTGAGCAGCCTCGCCCCCGGCTTCGCCAACCGCACCATGCAGAGCGCCTTCGGTCCTCAGCGCGGGCCGACCGGCGGGGCCGGGGACGCCACCGGCGACGGCTCCTCCGCCCGGCCGAACGGGTGAGCACGGCGGCCGGTCCGACGGCCGTCGGGGCGCCGCTGGTCGAACGGGTCCTCGCCCGGTACCGCGAGCGGACCGTCGCCGAGCTGCTCCGCCACATCCCCGAACAGAGCCCGCCGTACCTCTACGAGCTCACCGCCGACTACCCGGCCCGCCCGTGCAAGGGCCTGCGCGCAGCGCTCTGCCTGGTCACCTGCACCGCGTTCGGCGGCTCCGCGGAGCGGGCGCTCAACCCGGCGGTCACCGTCGAGCTGTTCCACAACGCCTTCCTGATCCACGACGACATCCAGGACGGCAGCGAGCTGCGCCGCGGGTCGCCCACGCTCCCCGCCCGGTACGGCGTCGAGGTGGCACTGAACGTCGGCAACGCGACCAACCTGCTCGGACTGCGCCGGGTGATGGCCAACCGGCGGGCGCTCGGCGGGGAGCTCGCCTGGCGGCTGTTCGAGGAGACCGAGCTGATGTGCCGCCAGTCGCTGGAGGGACAGGCGCTGGAGATCGGCTGGATCCGGGACAACGTCTGCGACCTCACCGCCACCGACTACTACCGGATGTGCCTCAAGAAGACGTCCTGGTACACCTTCCTCTACCCGTGCCGCTCCGGCCTGCTGGTCGCCGAGGGGGCCTCCACGGACGCGTCCCGGCTCGACCGGTTCGGCTGGTACCTCGGCGCCGCCTTCCAGATCCAGGACGACGTGCTCAACCTGGTCGGAACGGCCGAGGAGTACGGCAAGGAGATCGCCGGGGACCTCTGGGAGGGCAAGCGCACCCTCATGCTGATCCACCTGCTGGAACGCGCCACCCCCGCCGAACGGGCCCGGGTCGTACGGTACCTGAGCAGCACCCGGGCCCGGCGCGGCCCCGACGCGGCCGACGACGTCCACTGGCTGCTCGACCGGATGGCGGCGTACGACTGCGTGGCCGGCGCCCAGGAGGCCGCCGCCGGGCTGGTCGCGGCCGCCGAGCGGGAGATCGAGGGCATCGTCGCGGACCTGCCCGAACCGGCCGGCGAGGACGCCGACGCGGTCGAGCGGACCGTCGAGGCGCGGGAGTTCCTGCTGGCCCTGCCCGGATTCGTGGTCGCCCGCGGACGCTGACCCTTGCGCGTTCACCCACCCTGCGTAAGATCCACAAGGCCGGCCCCGGAGGACGGGAACCGGTCACAGGTCGGTCGACGTCACCGGGGATGACGTCGCTGCGGTCAACGTGGGGGTGGGTGGCCGATGTCCATAGAATCCGGGCTGCGCGAGCTCGAACGGCTCGCCGGGCGGCTACCGGCCGGGGTCGACCTGTACCGGCTCCGCCCGGACGGTCGCGTCCTGCTCGCCGACCGCGAGGGCGCACGGGAGTTGGGCCCGGACACCGTGCACGGGCCCGCCGGTGAGGAACTGCTCCGCTTCATCGACGAGGGCCAGTTCGCCCACTACCTGGTCGGCGACGCCAAGACCTCGCCCGAGCGGCCGTCGAACGCCACCTACAAACTCGGCATCGTCGCCCCGCGCAGCGCCTTCACCCCGCACGCCCACGGCGGTGAGCACCTGGTGCTCAGCCTCGGCCACGCGGCCTGCGGCCTGTACGACGCCGAGCGGCGCCGGGTGGTGGACGTCCCGCTGACACCCGGGCTGCTGATCCGGATCCCCGAGCTGATGCCGCACTCCTTCGCCAACCGGGGCGCCGAACCGCTCAACATCCTCGCCGCCAACACCGGTTACGGCATCGATCACGAGGACTACGCGATCACCGCCGCCGAGGCGGAGCGCCGGCAGGACACCGAACTCGCCGAGGCGCTGCGGGCCGTGGAACGGGGACAGCAGGTGGGCGGCGTCAGCGCCCGCGAACGGCTGGCCGCCCGGCTGCGCCGCCTGGCGGCCGCCCTGGAGGTGCCGCGGTGATCTGCCCGCACTGCCGGCAGCGGCTGCTGCGGCGCGAGCGCACCGACCGCCGCTGCGCCCGCTGCCGGCGCCGCTTCGCCCTGGAACCGAAGCTCGACCAGGGCCTGACCGACCTCCGGCTGCGGCAGCACGCGGACCGGCTCACGGACGGCGGCCGGCTCGTCTGCACCACCGACCAGCTCCGCTGGTCCGTCGTGACGCGGCAGCTCCCCCGGGCCGAGCAGGCCCGCCCGCCGCAGGCCCCGCCCGAACCCACCGCCGACGCGGACAGACCGGGCTGCGCGACGGCCGGCGCCGTCGTCCCGCTGGCCGCCGCCGTCCTCTGGGCCGTCCTGGTGCCCGGGCACCGGCTCCTCGCCCTCGCGCCGGCCGCGCTCGGCCTCTGGTTCCTGTTCGGCCTGCTGGTCATCGTGCAGGAACGCCGCAAGCTCCCGCGCCTGCGCCGGGAGTGGCAGCGCTCGCACGACCGGTGGACCGAGCAGCTCCGGAAGTGGCAGGACGAGCAGCGCCGCTGGACCGATCCCCTCCTGACCCCCGTCAACTGGACGGCCCGGCGGTTCCGGGACTCGGTCCTGGCCTCCTGGACGAGCACCTACGGCGCCCTGCCCGCGGGCGTCGTCGACGACGCCGCCGTCCTGCCGGTCCGCCCGGCCGGCACCCCGGCTCTCGCGGTGCTCTGCCCGGACCCGACGGTGACGGCCTTCCTGCACGCCAACGACTTCCCCGGACGCCACCGCGCCCTGCTCGTGGGCCGTCCGGAGGAGATACCCGCCGGGCTGCCGGTCGTGGTCCTGCACGACGCCTCCCCGCAGGGCTGCCTGCTGGTCGCCGACACCCGCGCCGCGCTGCCCGGCCGCCGGGTCGTCGACGCCGGGCTGTCGGCGCGCACCGCCCTCGCCGGGGGCGAGCGGACGGTGCAGCTGTACGAACGCCGGCTGCGCGTGCCCCTCGCGGAACAGCTGGCGCGGCTCCCGGGACTCACCCGGGAGGAACTCGCCTGGTACACCGCGGGGCTGTGGAGCCCGATCGCCGCCCAGCCGCCCAAGCGGGTGCTGGCGGCGGCCGAGCAGGCCGCCGAGCGGGCCGTGGCGAAGACCTTCGACAAGCGCCCCGGCCCGGCCGACGAGCCCGCCGACGCGCGCGCGTCGGCCTCGGACCTCGGGTTCCTGAGCTGGCCCGACCGCCCGACGGACCCGGACACGGCGACCCCGGAGGTGCCCCGATGATCTGCCCGCACTGTGCGAAGAGCCTGCGCCAGCGCGAGCGCGGCGGGCACCGCTGCTCGTACTGCCGCAAGGACTTCGCCCTCGACCCGAAGTCCGAGGGCACCGGGCTCAACGACCTGCGGATCCGCAAGCTGACCGCCAAGCTCACCCTGGACGGCAGACTGGCCTGCACCGTCGGCCAGTTGCGGTACGCCCTGCAACGGCGCGGCCGGCCCGAGCCGACCTTCCTCGGCAGCCGGGGCGGCGGCTCGTGCCTGGGCGTGCTCGGGATCGCGGCCATGGTCGCCGGCCTCGCGCTGAACGGCTCGCTCACCGTGCTGCTGGCACTCGGCGGGATGGTCCTGATCGGCACCGGCGTCCGCCAGTTCTGGCTCGCCGACACGCCCGCGCCGCCCGCACCGGTCGAGCTGCGCTGGGACGCCGACGACTTCCGGCGCACCGTGGTCGACCGGTGGAAGAAGGTCTACGGGACGCTGCCGTCCGGGCTGGTGGAGGACGACCTCGTCCGGCCCGGCCCGCCGCCCGCCGAACCGGCGTTCGTCCTGCTCTGCCCGGACCGGACGGTGACCACCTTCCTCCAGGCCAACGACTACCCCCGCCGCCACCGCGCGCTGCTCGTGACCGACCTGCGCGCCGTCCCCGCGGGCCTTCCCGTGGTGGTGCTGCACGACGCCTCGCCGCAGGGCTGCCTGCTGGTGGCCGACGCCCGAGCCGCACTGCGCGGCCGGCGGGTCCTCGACGCGGGCCTCCCGGTCCGCACGGTGCTCGTCGACCAGGACAAGTTCGTCCTGCTGCGCGACCCGCACCGCTCCGAGGAGTTGCAGGCCCGCCTGGAGCGGACGGTGCCCGGACTCACCGGCGGCGAGCGCGCCTGGTTCGCCGAGGGCTGGTGGAGCCCGCTGGCCGCCCTGCCGCCGAAGCGGCTGCTGGCCGTCGCCGTCCGGGCCGCCGAACGGGCCGGCGGGCGGGGCACCGCCGGCGGCCCCGCCGGGATCCCGGCGCCCCGGCGGCCCGACCGGCCCGAGAACCCGATCGAGACCCGCCGGCGAGCTCTGGCCGTCGGCTTCCTGACCTGGCCCGAGGAGCAGCCCGGCCACGGGCCCGGGCCCACCCGGAAGGGCACCGCATGACCCTGCGTCCGCTGCTGGACGGCGCACTGACCCTCGCCGCCGACCGGGCCGGGGCGCCCGGCGGCCTGCGCTACACCGAACGCCAGCTCTACTACGAGCTGTGCCGCGTGCTCCAGCCGCTGCACGCCGGCCCGCGCCGGATCCCGTACACCCTGGCGCCACCGGTGCGGTACGGCCGGTTCGCCGCCGCCCTGGCCACCCGGCGTGACGAACTGCCGGGCCTGCTACCGCCGTTGGATCCCGCAGCGGCCGTGACCCCCGGCACCCGGACCGCCGCCGAGGGCGACCTCTACGACTACGGGCTGCCCCGGCTGCTGGTCTGCCAGAGCCCCGCGATCGCCGCCATGCTGGTGGCCAACGACCTGCACCTGGAGGCCGCCTGCCCGATCGTCGCCGCCGACGGGCTGCCGCTCGACCCGCGGCTGACGGCGGCCCTGGAGCGGGCGGGCGACGCCGTGGTCCACGTGCTGCACGACGCCAGCCCGGCCGGGCTGGCCTGCTTCGAGCGGGTCCGGGCGGAGTACGGCAGCGGCGGCGCGGTGGACGGGCCCGCAGGTGTCCGGGTCCGCTCGATGGGCCTCGTCCCCCGGCACGCCACCGCCCTCCACCTCACCACCGGCCGCGGCCCGCACGCCTACCGGGGCCTGCTCCCCGCCGGGCTGCGCCCCGAGGAACGGGCCTGGCTCGGCGGCGGCCGGACCGTGGAACTGGCCGCCGTCGGACCGGCCAGGCTGCTGCACACCGTGATCCGCCAGGTCCGGGGCGGCGCCACCGGCCCGCGCCGCACCCCGCTGCGGAGCCGGGTCCGCACCGCCCGCGAGGCCGGCTTCCTCAGCTGGCCCACCCCCTGACCGACCGACCTGCCCCCCGACGTGTGAGGACCCCTCGACCATGAGCAACGCACGCCACCTCGGCTACCGCGACGAACTGCTGGCCGACGGCCAACTGCACCGGCGGTACGAGGACGGCCGCAGCGAGTGGCGCCGGCGCGGCGCCGGCCACCTCGTCCACTGGCAGGACAGCCTCGGCCGGTCCGGCACCGACGAACGGCTCGGCCGGGACCTCGTCAAGCGGCTCCACACCGACGGCACCACCGAGTACGGCCGCGACATCGGGTACGGGCGCACCGTCTGGGCCGGCGGACACGTCACCGTCAACCGGACCTCCTTCAGCGGCCGGCTCGGCGTGGTGGTCGGCGCCCTCGGCGTGGCCGGCGCCGCGGCGATCACCGCCGCGCAACTGCCCCCCGAGACGCTGTCCGAGGCGGAGGAGGAGGCGCTGCGCCAGGCCGCCCAGCGGCAGCAGACCTCCGACGGCGGCGGGGGCGGGGGCTCCGACGGCGGCGGGTCCGACACCGGGTCCGACGCGGGATGGGACGACACCGACAACGGCTGGGACGACTCCGGCGACGACTGGGACGGCGACGACTTCGGCTGACCCGCCGCGCCCCGCCGCCGGCCCCTCGACGAAAGGCACCACTCCCCCATGCCCCGCTGCTGCGCCTGCGCCGGCCCCGACGCCGACCGGGCCCGCGCCCACCTCGCCTCGCTCGCCGGCACGGCCCTCCCCGAACCCGGAGCCCCGGCGGGCGGGGGCGGCCGGGACGGCCAGGCCGCCCTGATCCACGGCGAACCCGGCTTCGCCACCGGCCCGTTCACCGTCGACGGCACCACCGCCGTCGGCGAGGTCACCCTGCACAACCGGCCGGAGCTGCACTCCGCCCTCGCCGCCGCCGGCGCCCCCGCACCCGGGACCTGCCCGGACGGCGAACTCCTGCTGCGGCTCTGGCTCCGGCTCGGCTCCGACGGCGTCCGGCGCGCCGACGGGATGTTCGCCCTCGCCGTGGTCGACGGCCCCGACCTCGTCCTGATCCGCGACCACGCCGGCGCCCGCACGCTCTTCTACGCCCGCGCCGACGGCTGCTGGGCCGCGTCCACCTCGCTGCGCACGCTGCGCCACTGGCCCGCGCTCGACACCGGGCTCAACCTCGCCGCCGTCCGCTCCTTCCTCACCTTCGCCTACCTGCCCGGCGACGAGACCCTGGTGCGCGGCGTCCACGAGGCCCTGCCCGGGCGGGTCCTGCGGCTCGCGGCCGACGGCTCCGCCCGCCAGGAGCCCTACTGGGAGCCCGCCGAACTGCTCCCCGACGACGGGCTCGTCCCGCCCGCCGGGTACGCGCAGGAGCTGCGGTCGCTGCTGGAACGGGCCACCGAGCGGCGGCTGCCGGCCGGCGAGGCGGTCGCGGTCCTGCTCTCCGGCGGCGTCGACAGCTCCCTGGTCACCGCGCTCGCCGCCCGGCTGCACGACCGCCCCGTGCACACCTACTCGATCAGCTTCGGCGACGACCTCCCCAACGAACTCGGCTACTCGGGCCTGGTGGCGAGCCACTGCGGGACGACCCACCGGGTCCTCACCGTCTCCGGCACCGAGGTCGCCGCCCGGCTCGCCGACACCGTCGCCCTGCTCGACAGCCCGGTCGGGGATCCGCTGACCGTCCCCAACCTGATGCTCGCCGAGGCCGTCTCCGGCGACGGGATCACCGTCTCGCTCAACGGCGAGGGCGGTGACCCGGTGTTCGGCGGCCCGAAGAACCTGCCGATGCTGGTCCACGAGATGCACCGGGACGACCCGGACCCCGAGGCGCGGGCCGAGGCGTACCTGCGGTCCTACCGCAAGTGCTACGAGGACCTGCCCCGGCTGCTCACCCCGGAGGCGCTGCGCGCACTGGCCGGTGAGCCGCAGCCGCGCCGCTTCGTCGCCCCGTACCTGCGGCCCGGGCCGATGCACACGCTCCTCAACCAGCTGCTCCACTGCAACCTGCGGACCAAGGGCGCCCACCACATCCTCACCAAGGTCGAACGGCTGACCGCCTCGCAGGGCGTCCAGGGCCGCTCCCCGCTCTTCGACCGGCACGTCGTCGACCACGCCTTCGCCACCCCGCCGACGCTCAAGCTCCGCGGCACGGTGGAGAAGTGGGTGCTCAAGGAGGCCGTCCGGGACCTGCTGCCGGGGGCCGTCGTCGACCGGCCGAAGAGCGGCATGCGGGTGCCGGTCCAGCAGTGGCTGCACGGCCCGCTGCGCGACCTCTCCGGCGACCTGCTGCTCGGCCGCACCGCCCGCGAGCGCGGCCTGGTCCGCCCCGACACCGTCCGTACCTGGATGCGACGCGAAGGCACCCTGCTACCGCGTCAGGGCGGCAAGCTCTGGCTGGTGCTCACGCTCGAACTCTGGCTGCGCGCCTACGACCTGTGAGACCGCCCGCCACCGGACCCGCCCCGCGCCGGTGAGCGCCCCGCCACCACCGACCGCTCCGCAACCCCCTGCTGCCCCGGCCCGGGAGGCCCACCCATGGAACCGTCCACCGAACCCTCGATCCACCTGACCGACCCGCGCACCGGCCACCCCCGCGGCACCCTGGTGCCCGCCCGCGCCGGGAGGGTCACCGAGACCGTCGCCCGGGCCCGCGCCGCCGGGGCGCGCTGGCGCGCGCTCACCCCGCGCGAGCGCGAGCGCCGCCTGGACGCGCTCGCCGACCTCGTCGAACGGCACCTCACCGAGTACACCGTGCTGGAGCAGGCCGGCACCGGCAAGCCCGAGGCGGAGGCGACCGGCGAGATCCTGCAGGCCGCCGACCTGTTCCGGTTCTACGCGGGCGCCGCCCGGACCGACAGCGCGCCCGCCGCCGGCCGCTACCTCCCGGGCCACGAGAGCTGGGTGCGCTGGGAGCCGGTCGGCGTGGTCGCCGCCGTCGTCCCGTGGAACTACCCGCTGCTGATGGCCGCCTGGCGGGGCGCCCCGGCGCTGGCCGCGGGCAACACCGTCGTGGTCAAACCGGCCGAGACCACCACCGAGTCGGCCGCCCTGCTCGCCGCCCACGCCGCCGAGGCGCTCGGCGAGGACGTGCTCACCGTCCTGCCCGGCGACCGGGAGACCGGACGGCTGTTGGTCGCCGGCGACGTCGACCTGATCGCCTTCACCGGCAGCGCCGCCGCCGGCGCCGACGTCACCGCCCGGGCCGGTCACCGCCGGGTCAGCCTGGAACTCGGTGGCAACAGCCCCGTCCTCGTCCTGCCCGACGCCCCCGCGCACACCTGGTCCGCGCTCGCCGAGGCGTGCACCTACAACGCCGGCCAGAGCTGCGCCGCCCCCGCCCGGGTGATCACCCTGTCCGACCACTACGAGCACGTCCTCGCCGCGCTCACCGCCGCGTTCGCCGAGCGGCGGGCCGGCCGGGACTTCGGCCCGCTCAACAACCCCGACCAGGCCGCCCGCTACGACCGCATCGTCGCCGCGTCCGCCGCCAAGCGCTCGCCCGCCGCACCCGGCCGGACCGACGGCCTCTGGCGCCCGGCCCGCCTGCTCGCCGACCTCCCGGACGACGACCCCGCCGTCCTGGAGGAGGTCTTCGGCCCGCTGCTCACCATCCAGCACGCCCCCACCGTCGAGGCCGCGCTCGCCCTCGCCAACTCCGTCCCGCAGGCCCTCGGGGCGAGCGTCTGGACGCGCGACCTCCCCACCGCCCTCGACCTCACGGCCCGCCTGGACGCAGGCGAGACCTGGATCAACTGCCACCTCGTCCAGACCGCCGAACTCCCCCACGGCGGTCGCGGCGCCTCCGGCCACGGCACCGACCTCTCCGTCCTCGCCCTCCAGGAGTACCGGCGCCCGAAGACGGTCACCGCCCGGCTCTGAGTACATCGCGCACGGGGAACTGAGTACCCGTGCGCTGACGGGGCGGCGGTGCGGCCGGGCAGGATCCGGCCATGAGGAGAATCGCGGGCCGGGACCGGACCGGGTGGTGGCTGGTGCCGGTGCGCTCGACGCTGGTGACGGGAGCGTGCCTGCTGTTCGCGCTGCCCCTGCGCGGGGTGGCGGAGATGACGACCGACCCGTGCTTCGAGCCCGGATCCTGCCCGGAGACCTACGCGGGACTGGCCCTGTCGGACCGTCTGCTGCTCACGACCGTGGTGCTGCTGGCGGTCCAGTGGCCGCTGGCCTACCTGGTGCGCCGGGCCCGCCTGTGGGCGGGCCTGGCGCCGGGCGCCGCACTGGTGGCGGCGGTGGCCGTGCTGTTCTCCGTCAGGCCCGGCACGTGAGGCCGGGCGGACGCGGGGCAACGGCCACCGCTCAGGCGAAGGCGCCCGGGCGTCCGAGGGCGACCAGGCGGTGGTCCTTGGTGCCAACGTAGATCCGTCCCTTGTCGGTGGCCGGGACGGAGAACTTGCTGACCGTGCCGAGCGGGAAGGAGCGGCGCAGCTTGAGGACGCCGTCGACCGGGACGGGGTCGTAGGCGCGCAGTTCGCCGCCCTCACCGTACTGGCCGGTGCCGGACCAGATCACCCAGACCAGGGCCGAGCCGGAGCGGGTGCCGTCCGAGGTGACCACGGGCGAGCCGGACATCTTCAGGAAGTCCCCGGCGCTGGTGCCGGCGCTGCTGAGCTGCGGGCTGCCGGCGGCCGTGACCGAGTACTTGAGGGCGCGCAGCTTGCCGAAGTTCTCGACCGTGTAGACGTAGCCGCCGTCGCCGCCCCAGACCGCCGGGTGGCCCCAGACACCGCCGTAGGGGCCGGTGAGCCCGACCACCTTGTCGGTCCCGCCGGGGCCCTGGCCCATGCCGCCCAGGTCGTCGCGGTCGAGCAGGAAGATCCGGCCGTCCTTGCCGACCTGGACGAGCAGGCGGGGGTGGGTGGGGGTGCCGAAGGAGGACGGCAGGGCGACCGGGCCGCCGGAGCCGAGGTCGGTGTCGCGCTTGTCGAGGGTGGCGTTGTTGGTGGGGCTGAAGAAGTCGGCGGGCGCGAAGCCGCCGTCCGCGTCGACGGCGAAGCGGACCACCGACTCGCCGAGGCCGCCGGGCGGCCGGTTGCCCGGGCCCACGGCCGGCGAGGCGCCGGAGCCCTGGCCGTTGGCGGTGGTGAGGAAGAACCGGCCGGGGCCGTCCGAGACGAGGCCGCTGCCGGCCATCCAGATCGAGGCGCGCTGGGTGTCGGAGCCCGCGACGGTGGAGAACAGGGTGAGCTTGCGGGTCCGGGTGTCGAGGCCGGCCAGCGTGCCGATGTAGTCGCCGATGCCGCAGAGCGAGCCGAAGCCGAAGTAGAGCCGGCCGTCGAGGAGGAGCAGCCCCGGGCGCTGGAGGGAGCGGTAGGCGTTGAACGGCTTGCCGGGCGCGTTGACCGGGTCGCCCTGGACGGTGACGGGCCAGCCGCTGCGTTCGGCCCCGGTCTGGGCGTCGACGGCGTGCACGTAGTAGTGCGGGTGCTTGTCGTCGGGGCCGTCGTCGACCTTGCTGGTGAGGTAGACGGTGCCGGTGGCGGGGTCGTGGACGGGGGTGGAGGTGGTGCCGACGTTGGGGCCGGGGTCGGAGCAGCCGATGGCCGCCGAGGCCCAGGCGGGGCCCATCTCCCGGTGCCAGGTGATCTTCCCGGTGCCTGCGGCGATGCCGTAGACGTGGTTGGTCTCGGTCGCGACGACGACGGTCGGGCCGATGACCAGGGGCTGGGCGAAGACCTGGCCGTCGAGCGGAGTGGAGAAGCGGACGCCGAAGTCGGACCTGCCGACCTCGGCGGGGCTCAGCGCGGGTTCGTCGCGGTCCCAGGCGGTGCGGTCGGCGGAGAAGGAGACGGTGCTGACGTCGGCCCGGGCGGTGCCTGCGGCGGCCGGGGCGAGCAGGGCGAGGCCGGTGAGCACGGCCGCGGCGCGCGGCAGGCTGCGGGTGCCCGGGCGGCGGGGCGGTGTCGGGCCCCGGAGGGCGGTCCGGCACGGGTGGGTGGTTCGGTTCATGGCGCCCATGGTTCGGCGGGGCGGGTGGGGCCACCAGCGGAGGTGGTCCACTCGGCGGTCGGCCGTTCGCGGCGTTCAACGGACAGGCCGGGCGGGCTGCCCTATGGTCGTCGCGGCAGGTTTCCGAGTGACGGGTGGTGCGGTTGTGCGGTACGGGGTCATGGGTACCGGTGGGGTGGGCCGGACGATTGCGGACAAGCTGGTGGCACTCGGTCACGAGGTGACGATCGGTTCGCGTTCCCGGGGGAACGAGAACGCGGTGGCCTGGGCCGAGCAGGCCGGGCCGACCGGGCACGCCGGCACGTTCGCGGACGCCGCGGAGTTCGGCGAGGTGGTGGTGAACGCGACCGCCGGGACGGTGTCGCTGGACGCGCTGCGGGCGGCGGGTGCGGACCGGCTGGCGGGGAAGGTCCTGATCGACCTCTCCAACCCGCTGGTGTTCTCCCCCGAGGGCGCGGTGACGCTGGACCCGGTCAACACCGACAGTGTCGGCGAGCGGATCCAGCGGGAGTTCCCGCGGACCAGGGTGGTGAAGGCGCTCAACACCCTGACCGCGCCGCTGATGGTGGACCCGGCCCGGCTGCCGGGCGAGCACAACGTCTTCGTGGCCGGGGACGACGCCGACGCCAAGGCCGAGGTCGTGGCGGTGCTGGCGGAGTTCGGCTGGCCGGCGGGCTCGGTGATCGACCTCGGGGACATCGCGGGGGCCCGAGCGCTGGAGATGACCATGCCGTTCTGGATCCGGCTGATGCAGTCCTTCGGCACGGCGGAGTTCAACTACTCCTTCACGCGCGCGAAGTAGGCGCCACGAGGACGCCCCCGCCCTCCCGCTCGTCGGAGC
>NZ_JBHXKE010000058.1:17342-40885 GCF_042722765.1 Kitasatospora sp. NPDC058406 | reverse complement strand
TCTCGGAACCGGGTGGCGGGGCCTCCGCACACCTGCCTGACGACTACTACTACTTCCTCTTGCGCTTCTCCCGCACACGCACGGAGATCGAGATCGGCGTGCCGACGAAGCCGAACTCCTCACGCAACCGGCGCTCGACGAACCGGCGGTACCCGGCCTCCAGGAAGCCCGAGGCGAACAGCACGAAACGCGGCGGGCGGGTGCCCGCCTGGGTGCCGAACAGGATGCGCGGCTGCTTGCCACCGCGGATCGGGTGCGGGTGCGCCGCGACCAGCTCGCCGAGGAAGGCGTTCAGCCGGGCGGTCGGGATACGGGTCTCCCAGCCCTCCAGCGCGGTCTCGATCGCCGGAACGAGCTTCTCCATGTGGCGGCCGGTCTTCGCCGAGACGTTGACCCGGGGTGCCCACTGCACCTGGACGAGGTCGCGCTCGATCTCGCGCTCCAGGTAGAAGCGGCGCTCCTCGTCGAGCTGGTCCCACTTGTTGTACGCGATGACGACGGCACGCCCGGCCTCGACGGCCATCGTGATGATCCGGGTGTCCTGCTCGGCGAGGGTCTCGCTGGCGTCGACCAGGACGACCGCGACCTCGGCCTTCTCCAGCGCGGCGGAGGTGCGCAGCGAGGCGTAGAAGTCGGCGCCGGCGGTCAGGTGGACGCGGCGACGGATACCGGCGGTGTCGACGAACTTCCAGGTCTTGCCGCCGAGTTCGATCAGCTCGTCGACCGGGTCGCGGGTCGTTCCGGCCACCTCGTTGACGACCACCCGCTCCTCGCCGGCGACCTTGTTGAGCAGGCTGGACTTGCCGACGTTCGGCCGGCCGATCAGCGCGACGCGGCGCGGGCCGCCGAGGGCGGCGTCGCCGAAGGTCTGCGGCGGGGCCTCGGGCAGCGCGGCCATCACGGCGTCGAGCAGGTCGCCGGAACCGCGGCCGTGCAGGGCCGAGACGGGGTGCGGCTCGCCGAGGCCGAGCGACCAGAGGTAGGCGGCCTCGGCCTCGGTGGACGGACCGTCGACCTTGTTGGCGCACAGGACGGTCGGCTTGCCGGCCCGGCGGATGAGCTTGATCAGGGCTTCGTCGGTGTCGGTGGCGCCGACGGTGGCGTCCACGACGAACAGCACCGCGTCGGCGGTCTCGATGCCCAGCTCGGCCTGGGCCGCGACCATGGCGTCGATGCCGAGGACGTCGATCTCCCAGCCGCCGGTGTCGACGACCTTGAAGCGGCGGCCGTTCCAGCTGGCCTCGTAGCTGACGCGGTCGCGGGTGACGCCGGGCTTGTCCTCGACGACGGCCTCACGGCGGCCGATGATGCGGTTGACCAGGGTCGACTTGCCGACGTTCGGGCGGCCGACGACGGCCAGCACCGGCAGCGGCAGGTGGCTGCCGTCGCCGAGGCCGTCGACGTCCTCGGGGTCGAACCCCTCTTCGGCGGCGAGCGCCATGAACTCGGCGTACTCGGCGGCGTCCAGCTCGCCGTGTCCGGCGGTGGAGTGCTCTGCGGTCATGTTCGTGTTGTCCGTTTCCCGGCCCGGCCCTTCCCAGGGGCGTGCCGTGCGTACCTGCCCCACCGGGGCAGCGCGATTGTTGTCCGGGTGCCGTGTCGGCACCCGTTCGTCCAGGTGCCGGTGCGGCACCCGTTCATCGGTGGTGGTCACCCGGCGACGACGTCACCGGGTGGATCGGACGGTCGGCCCGGAGGCCGACGGCCCCGGTCAGACCGCGGAGAACCCGGCCCGCTCCTCCACCAGGGCGGCGATCGTGTCGATCACCTGCTCCAGCGTGAGTTCGCTGGTGTCCACCCGGACCGCGTCCGCGGCCTGGGTGAGCGGGGCGGTCGTCCGCGAGGAGTCGGCCGCATCCCGGCGGGCCAGGTCGGCGGCCATCGCGGTGATGGTCGCCTCGTCCACGCCCTTGGCACGCAGCTCGGCCGCCCTGCGCTCGGCGCGGGCCGTCTCCGACGCGGTCAGGAAGATCTTGACGGTCGCGTCGGGGAAGACCACGCTTCCCATGTCCCGGCCCTCCGCGACGATGCCGCGCTCGGCGACCTCGGCGCAGCCGCGCTGCAGCTCGACCAAGCGGGTCCGCAGGGCCGGAACCGCGGCGACGGCGCTGACGTGCGCGGTCACCTCGGGGCCCCGGATCGGACCGGCGACGTCCTGACCGTCGACGGTGATGGTCGGGCCGTGCGCGTCCGTGCCGGACACGATCACCGGCTTGCCGCAGGCGACGGCCACTGCCTCGGGGTCGTCGACGTCGACGTCGTTGGCCAGCATCCACCAGGTCATCGCCCGGTACATCGCACCGGTGTCCAGGAAGCTCAGCCCCAGCCGGGCGGCGACCGCCCGGGAGACGGTCGACTTGCCGGAGCCGGAGGGTCCGTCGATGGCGACGACGACCGGGGCGTGCGCTCGGTCGGCAGTATCCACGGCACGAACCTCTCTCTGAATCTCTGCGCATGGCGACCCGAACCAGGGGGAAGCCGGGGGAGTGTCTCCCCCAAGGTTAATGGAACGCCGCCCGACCCCGACCCAGTCGGTGCCCGGGCCGGTCCACGGGCAGGCCAGATCCGCCCCAGCACCGCCGCCCGACGCTCCCGGTCGCCGGGCGGCCCGCTCCGAACCGTCCCCGAACCCGTCACCGACCGCCCACCCGCAGCCCCCCACCCCCCTCAGCTCGCGCTCAGTCGCCCCGGATCGCCGCCAACGCCTCGCCTGCCGCCGCCGTCAGCCGCTCGTCACGCAGGGGCGTCAGTACCGCCCCGCCCAGCATCCGCTCGTGACCCTCCACGTACGCCTCCAGCACCGGCACCGCAGCGTCGGCCGGTCGGCCGATCGCGGTGAGGTGGCGCAGCACCGCCGACAGCTCGTCGTCGTACTCGCCCGCGGCCCGTGCGGGCCCCATCGGGCCCGCTGTCGCCCTGGCGCCCCTCAGCCGCCGCGCCGCCGCCCGCTCGCCGGTCAGTTCGCCGACCAGTACGTCGACCGCCGGCCCGGGCTCACCGGTCAGCCGCCACCAGGCGTGCGCGGCCTCGACCCGGGTCCGCTCCCCCGGCGAGGTCAGGAGCGCGCGGACGGCACCGGCGTGCCGGACCGCCCGCGGGCCGAGGTCGGCCAGGTAGGGCAGGTGCGGCCGGCCGGGACCGGCCTCGGCGGCGGCGCCCAGCACCTCCAGCGCCGTGAGGTGGTCGCCGGTGACCCGCCAGAGTGCCCAGACGGCCGTCTGCGTACCGTGCCAGGGCAGTGCGCGCGGGTCGCGCGGCCGCTGCGCCCCGACGGCGGGCACCCCGACACCGTCCGCCAGCTCGCGCAGGCGCGGTGCGGCCCGCTCCGCCGCCGGGCCGATCGCACCGAGCGCTGCGGCGGTCCGGCGGGCCTCCCCGGTCTCCAGCAGCGTGACCAGTCGCGGCACGCCCGGGGCCGCGACCGGTCCCCACGCGGCCAGCGCCTCCAGCGCGCCCGCCCGCGCGCCTCCGCCCTCCTCCTGGAGCGCGACTTCGACCGCGGGCAGCAGGGTGTCGGCCTCGCCGGGGTGGGAGCCGACCAGCCGGCCGATCGCGAGGTCGTAGCCGGAGCCGCAGAGCCGGTGCCGCAGGTAGGTCAGCACCCGCGGGTCCCCGAGGTGGGCCAGCGCGAACGCCTCCGGCCTCCCGTGGTGGGTGGGGAGGCGGGCGAAGAGCCTCTGCGCGAGCAGGTCCGCGTACGGGGCCGCCGCCGAGCCGGCTTCGGTGAGCAGCCGCGCGGCGCTCTCGCGGGCCTGCCAGCCTGGATGGTCTAGGTGCCGTGCGGCCAGGGCGTACAGATCGGCGGTGTCGGCCCGACGGTCGGTGACCGTCCGGGCGGCGCGGTCCAGGGCCCAGCCGGCCCGCTGTCCCGCCGACTGCCGGCCGCTCGGCTCCGTTCGCAACAGTGCGTCGGCCAGGGCCCGGCTCTCGTTCGGGCGGTCGGCCAGTGCCTCGGCGGTCATGGTGTGGAGAAGGCCGACCGCCGGCCGTCCGGGGTCCTCCGTGTCGGTCAGCGCCGCTGCCGCGAGGGCGCCCAGCCCCGTGTCGTCCGTTCCGGGCCTCAGCCGGAGCCTGCCCGCCAGCGCCGCCAGCCGCACCGTGGGGCTCGGATGCCCGAGCCACCGAGCGAACCACTGGTACCGGTCCGGATCATCGGGTTCCTCGCCGGTCCCGGCTCCGTCCCCCGTCCCGGCCGACCCAGCCCCGGCCGACCCAGCCCCGGACGTCCCGGTCGCCTCCGGCAGCAGCGCCACCAGCACTGCCAGCTGGCCCGCCAGCACGCCCGCGTGCGTCTCGCGCCCGGCCTGGGCCCGCAGCGCCGCGGGCACCGCCGGTTCGTCGGCACCGAGCCACTTCAGCACCGGCGGGGCCGCCGCCCGGACGTCAGGGTCCGTATCCGCGACCGACCGGACGACCTCGGGCACCACCGGAGCCAGGACCGCCGTCCCGCCCAGGTCCGCGATCGGCCACCAGTACGCCGCCGGTTGCTCCGCGAGCTCCGTCAGCAGCCTCAGCGCCTCCGCGCGGGTCCGCCCGCGCGCCGACCGCAGCATGCGGACCAGCAGCGGTACGGCGCCCGGCACGGCCTCCCCGCCCCGTCCGGGTGCGCGCAGGTCGGTGCGGAGCCGGGCAACCGCCCGCCGCAGCGCCCAGGCGGACATCCTTTCCTCCGCTTCGACCGCCGCAGTCGTCGTACCCACCCGCCGCCCTCTCTCCTTCCCCAGCCCGTCGACCCTCACCGCGGCTCACCGCGGCTCACCGCGGCTCACCGCGGCCCACTGCGGCCGCCGACGCCTGTTCGGGCGGCGCCCCCGGCGCGGCCTGCCGAACGATCGGGCCGCCGTCGGCGCCCTGCCCCGGAGGAGGGGCCGCTCCGGGCCCGGCTCAGTCCCGCACGCTCCACCCGCTGGCCCGCAGCGCCGCCGTCAACGGCCGCACCGCACCCGGCGCCACCGACAGCTGGACGAATCCCACCTGCTGGCCGGTCGAGTGCTCGATGTCCACGTCCTCGATGTTGACGCCTGCCGCACCGACCTCGCCGAAGAGCCGGCCCAGCTCGCCCGGCTGGTCGCCGAGGACGACGGCGACCGTCTCGTACCGGGTGGGCGGCGCACCGTGCTTGCCGGGGATGCGGGCCTGGCCGGTGTTGCCGCGCCGCATGACGGCCTCGATCCCGGCCGCACCGCCCCGCCGCTCGCGCTCCTCGGCGGCCTGCAGCGCGCGCAGCGCGCCGACGGTCTCGCCGAGGTCGTTGGCCACCTCGTCCAGCACGTCGGCGACGGCGCCGGCGTTGGCGGACAGGATGTCCACCCACATCCCGGGGTTGGAGGCCGCGATCCGGGTGACGTCCCGGACACCCTGGCCGGAGAGCCTTATGGCGGTCTCGTCGGCGTTCTCCAGCCGCGCGGCGACCAGCGAGGAGAGCAGTTGCGGGGCGTGCGAGACCAGGGCGACCGCACGGTCGTGCGCCGAGGCGTCCATGACGATCGGCATGGCCCCGCAGAGCGCGACCAGTTCGAGGACGGCGTTCAGCGTCTCGGTGTCGGTGTCCGCGGTGGGGGTGAGCACCCACGGGCGGCCCTCGAACAGGTCGGCGCGGGCGGCCAGCGGGCCGGACCGTTCGCGCCCTGCCATCGGGTGGCTGCCGATGTAGTGGACGGTGTCGCAGCCGAGCGCGGTGACGTCGGCACGCGGGCCGGCCTTGACGCTGGCGACGTCGGTGTAGAAGCGCGCCAGTTCGCGGCGCTGGCAGTCGGCGAGCACCTTGCCGACCAGCGCGGGCGGGACGGCGATGATCGCCAGGTCGACCGGACCGTCGGCCGGTTCGGTGATGCCGGCGCCCAGCGATTCGGCGGTGCGGGCGGCGTCCGGGTCCGCGTCCTCCAGGTGGACGGTCAGACCTCTTCCGGTGAGGGCGAGCGCGGCGGAGGTGCCGATGAGTCCGGTACCGACGACGACGGCTGTGCGCATGGCGGGTTGGCTCTCCTCGCAGAACGAACGGGCAAGCGGGACAACGGAACCGGGCGGAGCGGTACGGGCCCGGGACGGCCCGGACGGACCGCACCGGACGAAACGGCTCCGGACGGCGCCGGATCGGTCGGACACGTCCGCCCCATCCTCTCGTATCCCCGTCGTCCGCACGGACACCGCGACCGCGACCGAGCCCCCGAGGGCAACCGCGAGGGCAACCGCGACCGCAACCGGACGGCCCTCCCACCCGTCCCCACACACGACCCGCGCGAAAGCGCCCGGCTCCCCGGCACTCGGGCCACGGAACGCACGCCACGGAGCGCACGCCACGGCGCCCGTACGCCGCGCACGGCGAAATCCGGGGACGGGAGCGCCGACGCACGGCAGGATGGGCCGCCCAAGGGGAGGCCCTGGCGCGATCGGCGCCGACGGTACGAGACGAAGGGGTTGGCCGGGTGAACGATCAGCACAGCAGCGACCAGCATCGACCGCAGGACGGGGACCACGGCGAACGGCCGGAATCCTCCACTCCCACCAGCCCCCCGTCCTACCCGGCCGACTCCGGTCCGGTCGACCCCACCGCGCCCACCGCGCCGCCCGCACCCCCCGCACCGCCCGTCCGCACCGCCCCCGCGGTGCCGTCCGTGCCGTCCGTGCTGGACTCGGTCGTCGTCCACGCCGTCGGCGCGGTCTGCCGCCGCCGGGCCCGGGTGGCCGTACCGCCGGGCGGACGGCTCCGGCTGACGGGGCTGCCCACGGCCCTGGAAGGGCACTCGCTGCGCGCCCGGGTGCTCTCCGGCCCGGCCGGCACCGCCGTCACGGAAGCCCGCCTCGAACCGGTCGCCGAACTTCGCGAACCCACCGAACTCCCCGAGCTCCGAAAGAAGTTGAACGAGGCCCGGGAGCGCGAGCACGCCGTCCGGGAGCGCCAGCGGCTGATCCTCGCCGCCGTCGCCGAGACCGCCGCGCTGCGCGCCGTCCCACCGCAGCGCCGCCGCGACGAACCGCTCCGCCGGACGCCCGCCGATGCCTGGCTGGAGCTGGCCGAGTTCGTCGACGAACGCCTCACCGGGCTCCAGCAGCGCGCGGAGGAGCTGACGCGCGAGATCGAACTCGCCCATCACGAGACCGAGTTGCTCACCGATCAACTGAACCGCTCGTCCACGGCCGGCCCGGCCCGGCCGGTGGAGGTCTCGGCGACCGTTCTGCTCACCCTCACGGCGACGCCGCCGGGCAGCGACCACGACACCCCCGGCACCGCCACCCCCACCAGCACCGCCGACCTGGACATCGAGCTGGAGTACACCGTCCGGACCGCCCGCTGGGTGCCCTCCTACCGGCTGTCGTACGCGCAGGGGGCCGACACCGGCCGACTGGTCCTGCGCGCCTCCGTCGCCCAGCTGACCGGCGAGGACTGGAGCGGCGTCCGGCTCGCCCTCTCCACCGCCGACCTGGACCGCCGCACCGACCTGCCCAAGCTGCGTTCGCTGCGGATCGGCCGCAGCCAGCCCGCCCCGCCGCCCTCGGGCTGGCGCGAGCCCCCGGGCGGCCTGGCCGACCTGTTCACCGGCTACGACGCGGTCGGCCCGCGCCCCGGGCTGCCGCGCCCACTGATCGCCGGAGCCGCCCCGCGGCCCCGCCTCGCCGGTCCGGTCGCCCCGGCCGTCGCGCTGCCTCCGCCGGCGCCCGCCGCCCCGGGAGCCGCCCCGGCCGGCGGCCTCCTCTCCGCCTACGACGAACCGCACGCCGCCCCGCCGGCTCTCGGCTTCGCCGGGTACGGCGCGCCCCCGCCCCCGCCGGCTCCGGTCGCCTCCCGTGCCCGTGGGGCGCGGGGCGGGAGCGCGAGCCGCAGACGGGCCGCCGCACCGGAGGGCCTCGGCGTCGGCGACGACCTCCTGTCGCGGTTCGACTCGGCCGCCGCCGCCGGCGGGTACGAGGAGGGCGGCCCGGGGGTGCCCGCCGGTCCGCCGGTCCCCGACGCCCTGCTGCTGGACTACCCGGCGCTCGTCCTGCTGGGTCCGGACTCCGCTTCCGGGGTCCGGGGCACCCTGCAGCGGTCCGCGCCGCGGCCCTCCGCCCGGCCGGGCGTCGGCCACCTCGTCGCGGGCATCGACCATCTGGCGCTGCCCCGGCACGCCGTGCCCCCGCGGGTGTCGGCCGGCTCCTTCGACCACCGCTTCGACGCCGCCGCGCCCGCCGACATCCCCTCGGACGCCACCTGGCACACCGTCACGATCGACGAGATCCCGGTGTCCGTCCGTCCCGAGTACGTGACCGTCCCCGCCGTCGAGGAGAAGGTCTACGCCACCCTGTTGGTCTCCAACCCGACCGACCGGGCGGTGCTCGCCGGCCCGGTCGAGGTGACCGTCGACGACGAGTTCCTGCTCACCGCGGCCCTGCCCACCCTCGCCCCCGGCGGGGTGAGCCGACTCGGCATCGGCGTCGCGGAGTCCGTCGAGGTGACGCGCCGCACCGAGCTTCGCGAGTCCACCGCAGGCATGCTGAACAACAGCACCGTGCTCGACCACCGGGTGCACGTCGAACTGGCCAACCGGCTCGGTCGCCCGGTCACGGTCGAGGTCCGCGAACGGGTGCCGGTCAGCTCCGACTCCGAGATCCGGATCGAGGAGCGGGCCGACTGGCGCGCCCCCACCGAGCCCTCGCCGGAGTGCCCGCCCAGCAGCCGGCTGTGGCGGGTCGAGCTGCCGCCGGGCGGCCGGGCCGAGCTCGACGGCGGCTACCAGATCAGAATCCCGGCCGGAAAGGCCATCGTCGGCGGAAACCGGAGGAACTGAACGAGATGACCGATACCCCCCTCCCGAGGACACCCGCCCCCGATCGCACGGCCCTCGATCCCGCCGCGGCCGACGCCACCGCCGTCAACGCCCCTGCCGAAACCGTCCCCGGGGGCACCGTCCCCGCCGTCACCGCCCCCGGGGGCACCGTCCCCGCCGTCACCGTCCACCCTCTCCCCGTCACCGCCGTCACCTGCCTGGAGGACCGCAGCCAGGTCGAGCGCACCGTCACCCTGGAGCTGGCCCCCGGCATCCAGCGGCTGCGCCTCGGCCCGCTCACCGCCCTGGCCGTCGACCGCACCCTGCGCGCCGAGGCCGACACCCCGGGCGTCCGTGTCCTGGACGCCCGCATCGTGCGCGCCTGGACCCCGCGCGCACCGCTGCCGCCCGGCCCGGACGACTCCGAACTGCGCCACCGCCTGCACCGGCTGGACGAGCACACCCGCGCGGAGGGCAGGCTGCTCGAACGGCTGGAGGCCCGGTTGGGCCTGCTGGCTCAGCTCTCCGCCGACCTGCTGCGCGAGGTCGGCGAGGGCGCGGGCGCCGGCGAGGTCGAGCGCACCCGCTGGGCGCGCGAACTGGCCCGGGTGGACGCCGAACGGGAGCGGTACGGCGAGGAGCTGCGGGCCACCCGCTCGCGGCTGCGCGAACTGGAGGAGCAGCGGTCCCAGGCGCTCACCGCCCTCGACCAGGCCGAGGAGCAGCCGGCCGAGCTGGTCGCGCACCTCGACCTCACCGTCGAGGCCGCGGCGGCCGGGCCCGCCCGGCTGACCGTGAGCCACCTGGTGCCGTGCGCGCTCTGGCGGCCCTCCTACCGGGCGACCCTGACCGACGGCGAGCTGCGGTTGGAGTCGGAGGCGGTGGTCTGGCAGCGCACCGGGGAGGACTGGACCGGCGCCCGGCTGACCTTCTCCACCGCGCGCTCGGCGCTGGCGGCCGAACCGCCCGCGCTCGTCGAGGACCTGCTGATGCTGCGCGAGCGCACCACCGAGGAGCGGCGCACCGTCGACGTCGAACTGCGTGAGGAGGAGGTCTCCACGCTCGGCCCGACCGGGGCGGTGCCGGGCGTGGACGACGGGGGGGAGGTGCGGGTGCTGCCCGCCCCGGCACCCGCCACCGTGCCGTCCGACGGGCGGGCGCACCGGGTGCCGCTGGGCACCTTCACGGGCCCGGCGCGCAGCGAGTACGCGTGCGCGCCGGAGCTGTCGCCGCTGGTCACCCAGGTGGTCAGGTTCCGCAACGCGGCCGGGCACGCACTGCTCGCGGGGCCGGTCGAGCTGGTCCGGGGCAGCGGCTTCACCGGGCGCGGTGAGCTGCCGTTCACGGCCACGGGGGCCGACACCGAGCTGTCGTTCGGCAGCTCCGACGGCTACCGGGTGGTCCGGGAGACGGAGGAGCGGCAGTCCACCGCCGGCCTCGGCCAGCGCTCGGTCACCACCCGCACGGTCCGGCTCTACCTCTCCCGGTTCTCCGGGCCGGAGGAGCGGGACGAGCAGCTGGTCGCGGTGCGCGAACGGGTGCCGGTCTCCGAGGTGTCGGCGGTGGAGGTGCGGCTACGCAAGGAGGAGTGCTCGCCGGCCCCGGACGCCTTCGACTCCGAGGGCATCGTCCGCTGGGACGTCCCGCTCGGCCCGGGCGCCCGCCGGGCCGTCACACTGGTGTACGAGATCTCGGCCTCCGCCAAGGTGGCCGGTCTGTGAGCCCCGCGTCCCCGGCCCCGCCGTCGACCCGCCCCCCGTGGCTCGACCGCCTGTGGCCCGACCGCCCGTGGCTTGGCCTCCTTCGGCCCGACCGCCCGCGACCCGGCCGACCCGCGCGAACCGTCGCCATGACGTCCGCTCAGGTACAACAGGAACATGATCCTGCACCTCGCTCCCCTGGACGACTGGCTGGCCGACCCGGGCCGGCCGTACGCCACGGCCTCGCTGCTCACCGACGGGTTCATCCACTGCTCGGCGGACGAGGAGACCGTGCTGGCCGTGGCCAACGCCTTCTACGCCGACGCCCCCGAACCGCTGATGGCGCTGCTGATCGAGGAGTCGCTGGTGGAACCGATGGTCAAGTGGGAGGCCCCGCACGGCGCACCGCCGCCCGGGGCCTCCCCCGGCGTGCTGTTCCCGCACATCTACGGCCGGTTGAACCGGACGGCGGTGGTCGGTCTGGCGAAGGTCGAACGCGGGCCGGACGGCCGCTGGGCGGGCCTCACCCCTTGGAGCTGACGCCCCGGCCGGGGGCTCACCGGCCTGCGGCTCACCGGCCGGGGACGCCCCGGCCGGCGGTTCCCTGACCGGCCCCCGGCCTCGGCCCGGCCACCCGCCGCGCAGCCGACCGCGCCCCACCCGGCCGCGTCACAACCACCCCCGCTCCCGGGCCGCCATGCCGGCCTGGAAGCGGGTGGTGGCGCCCAGCTCGCGCATCAGGCTCTGGAGGCGCCGCTGGGTGGTCCGGGCGCTCCAGCCGAGCGACCGGGCGATCGACTCGTCGGTGAGGCCGGCCGCCAGCAGCCCGAGCAGCTTGCGGTGGTCGGCCTCCGGCTCCGGCGTCTCCTCCGTGGCGCCGATCGCCGCCTGCAACTGGACGGCCCGCTCCCATTCCGCCTCGAACAGGGTGTCCAGCGCCTGGAGCAGCGCCGAGGGGTGGATCACGTAGGCGGCGTCGAGGACGCTGTCACCCACACTGATCGGGATGATCGCCATCCGGTCGTCCGACATGATCATCTTCATCGGGAGCACCGGCCGGACCCGCGCCTCCTCGCCGTCCGCGACCCCGGCCAGGATGTTCTTCTCCAGCCGCCCGGGCCAGGCCACCGCCTCCCGGTCGTAGACGGTCCGGAACCGCAGCCCCTCCTTCATCCGCTGCCGCTGGAGGGGGATGTTGGCCACCGGGTCCTGGATGTACGGCGGGCAGTCGAAGCCCCGCACCTGGTACTGGCTGGTCTCGGTGATGTGCTCCAGCCGCTGCGCGATGGCCTCGCCACCGGTCAGCACCTCGACCGAGTGGGCCGGGTCGGTGTACCGCGAGGCCTCCCGGAAGGCGTCCATCAGCCGGTGCATCTCGGCCCTGGCGTGGCGCAGTTCGGATTCGCGGTGGCCTATCAGGGTGCCGATCGCGACGTCGGGCGCGACCGGCAGGAAGCGGTGGCGGTCCACCGGGGCCCGGGTGGCCATGCCCTGCTGTGCCAGCCGGTCCAGCGCGCGGACGCTCTGCTGGAGGCTCAGGTCACAGAGGGCGGCCAGGTCCTCGGCCGTCGACTGTGGATTGGCCACCAACGCCGCGTAGACCCGTCCGTCCGGCGTGGCCAGCCCCAGAGCGCTGAGTGGTGCATCGGACACGGCGTCGCTCCCCGTTCGCCTCTCGCCCCTGCGCCGGTGGCGCAGTCCCGCCACTCGGCGGATCGCGGACAGGTGGCAATCTTCGGCCACGGATCATGACGCTGACAAGACGATCACCGGACGATGCGGCCCGCTTCACAGCAGGACCCGCCGAACGGCGTGAGGGCCTCCCCGCCGAACGGCGGGGAGGCCCTCACGGAAACACGTCACGAGGGGGACCCGTCCACAGGTCCACCGTCTCCGGTGCGGACCCTGCGGACCGGCTCGGCGAGGGGCGCCCGCGGGAGCGGCACGCACCTCACCGAAATCGACCGGTCTACAGACCGACCTCGTGCATCAGCTGACCGACCTCGGGGTTGGTGAGGCGGCGCAGCCAGCCGGACTTCTGGTCGCCCAGCGCGATCGGACCGAAGTGGGTGCGCACCAGCTTCTCGACCGGGAAGCCGGCCTCCGACAGCATCCGCCGGACGATGTGCTTGCGACCCTCGTGCAGGGTCACCTCGACCAGGTAGTTCTTGCCGACGTTCGAGATCACCTTGAAGCTGTCCGCACGGGCGAACCCGTCCTCCAGCTCGATGCCCTGCGCCAGCTTCTTGCCGAGGTCGCGCGGGATCGGCCCCTGGATCGCGGCCAGGTAGGTCTTGGTCACGCCGTACCGGGGGTGGGTGAGGCGGTGGGCGAGCTCACCGTGGTTGGTGAGCAGGATGATGCCCTCGGTCTCGGTGTCCAGGCGGCCGACGTGGAACAGCCGGGTCTCCCGGTTGGTCACGTAGTCGCCGAGGCACTGCCGCCCGTCCGGGTCCTCCATCGTGGAGACCACGCCGGCCGGCTTGTTCAGCGCGAAGAACAGGTACGACTGGGTGGCGACGGTCAGGCCGTCCACCTTGATCTCGTCCTTCTCCGGGTCGACCCGCTTGCCCTGCTCGGTGACCCGCTTGCCGTTGACATCGACCCGGCCCTGGTCGATCAGCTCCTCGCAGGCGCGCCGGCTGCCGATGCCGGCACGCGCCAGCACCTTCTGCAGTCGCTCGCCCTCGGGCTCGCCGAAGGTCTTGGGCAGCTTCACGGCCGGCTTGTCGTGCCGGGCGAGCACCGCGTCCTCGATCCGGGCCTGCAGCTCACGCGAGCGCTGCGGCTGGCGGCGCGGGTCGCCCGGGGCGCCCTGCCCCTCGCGGCGCGGGCGCGGGGCCGGGTTGGGCCGACGGCCGGAGAAGCCGCCGCGGGCCGGGGTGGCGTTGGGGCCGCCGCCGAACTCGGGGCGGTCGTACTTCCGCTCCTCCGGCCGCAGCGGCCGGTCGGGGAAGCGACCGTCGTCACGACGGTCGTCCCGACGGTCATCACGCCCGGACCCGCCGCCGTACGAACCACCGCGCGAGGCCGAACCGCCGCGCGAGGGGCCGGAGCCGCGCGAGGGGCCGCCACCGCGCGAGGAGCCGGAGCCCCCGCCGTACGAACCGCCGCCGCGCGAGGAGCCGGAGCCCCCGCCGTACGAGCCGCCACCGCGCGACGAACCCGCACCGGAGCCGCCGCCGGAGCCGCCGTACGAACCGGACCCGCCACCGGACCCACCGCCGTACGAACCGCCGCGCGAGCCCGACCCGCTACGACCGGCGCTGCCCCCGTAGGAGCCGCCCCGGCCCCCGCCCTGTCCGCCGCGACCGCTGCCGCCGCCGCTGCTGTTCCTGCCGTTGCCACTGCTACGCATCAAAGTGTCCGTACGTCGTTTACCGTCTGGGATGTGCGGTCGTTTCGGCCGACCTCACCGCCCCCTACCGATCAGGCGCAGCCCGACCGGCCTCGCCACTGCCGTCCACGGCCTGCACGGCAGCGGCGGCGACCGCCTCCGCGATCATCGTGCCCTCCAGGGACTCCGCTTCCACGTCGTCGACCTCGGGCAGGAAGGGAGCAAGCTCCGGCAGCTCGTCCAGGCCGCGGAGCCCCATCCGTTCCAGGAAGTAGTTCGTCGTCCGATACAGGATCGCACCTGTTTCGGGCTCGGATCCGGCCTCTTCCACCAGTCCTCGCTGTACCAGGGTACGCATCACGCCGTCACAGTTCACACCGCGGACGGCTGAGACCCGCGATCTGGACACCGGCTGCCGGTAGGCGACCACCGCCAACGTCTCCAGCGCGGCCTGTGTCAGACGGGCCTGCCGGCCGTCCAGGACGAAGCGGTCGACGGCCGGTGCGCACACGGCCCGGCTGTAGAACCGCCAGCCACCGGCCACCAGTCGAAGGTCGAAGCCCCGGCCCTGTGCGGTGTACTCGGCGGACAACCCGGACAGCGCCGCCGCCACCTCCGCCCGCGACCGCTCCAGCACGGACGCCAGGTGCACCTCTCCGACGGGCTCGTCGACGATCATCAGGATCGCTTCCAGCTCCGCCCGCAGTCCGGGCCCGTCCGCCGACGGAACCGTCGGCACGGACCGCCACGGTTCAGCGCCGACGACCCCGTCCCGCCCGTCCGGGCTCCCCGGCATCTCCGGGCCGGGCCGCTCCGCCGCACCGGAAGTCGACGGAGCCGACTTCTGGTGCACGACGACCGGCTCGACAGCTGCACCGCCGACGCAGCCGGTACCCGCCGCCACACCCGCACCAGCACCAGCACCCGCCAGGCCGCCGATGGTCACCGGGCCGGCACCCGCCGGGGCTCCGTCCACCGTCCGCCCCTCCGTCCCGGCAGCGGGCTCCACCGGGACGGTGGGCGCAGGCTCCAACCACTCCTCGGCCCGCGGCTGCCCCGGCACCCCGAGCGGCCGCCGAGGCACCCGCCGTCCGTCATCGGCCCCGACCGTCATCGCGAGCCCTCCTCTCTCCGCACCTCCGCGGCCCGCACGTCCGCGGCCCGGCCGTCCGCGGCCCGCCCTTCACCGGCAGGCCGGTCGAACTCGTCCGTCACGTCGACCGCCCCGCGGTCCGCCTCGGCCACCCAGCGCACGACCAGCTCCCCGAGCGCCTCCGGCTGCTCGAAGGCCAGCACCCGCTCCCGGTAGAGCTCCAGCAGCGCCAGGAACCGGGCGACGACGACCAGGTCGTCCGGCGCGTCCGCGACCAGTTGCCGGAACGTCGCCTCCCCCAGCACGGTCAACAGCCCGACGACCAGGCCCGCCTGCTCGCGCACGCTCACCGGCGGTGTGTGGATGTGGTCGACGTAGACCACCGGTTTCGGCTTGGGGACCATCGCCCGGGCCGCCAGCTGTGCGAACCGCTCGGCGCCGATGCCGATCACGACCTCGGGCAGCAGCCGGACGTGCCGCGGTTCCAGGCCGACGGACCGGGGCCGGCGGAACAGCTCGGCGGCCCAGCGGTCGCCGAACAGCGCAGCCGCCCGCTTGTAGGCCCGGTACTGGAGCAGCCGGGCGAAGAGCAGGTCCCGGGCCTCCAGCAGGGCGAGGTCCTCCTCGTCCTCGACCTCGGCCGCCGGGAGCAGCCGGGCCGCCTTGAGGTCGAGCAGCGTGGCGGCGACCACCAGGAACTCCGTCGTGACGTCCAGGTCCCAGTCCGGGCCCATGGCCCTGATGTGGGCCATGAAGTCGTCGGTGACGGTCGCCAGCGCCACTTCGGTGACGTCCATCTTGTGCTTGGCGATCAGGCTCAACAGCAGGTCGAACGGGCCTTCGAAGTTGCTCAGCCGTACCCGGAAGCCACCCTGCGGCTCACCGCCGCCCGCCCCGGCACCTGCCCCGGTGGCCATCGCGGCAGGCGCGGCAGGCGCGGCGACAGCCTCGACCGACCGGGCGGTCCCGGCGACGGCGGAGGGTTCGGGCGTACTCGACATGGCGGTCCATCTTCACCCGGTGCCGCCGCCCGCTCCGTGCGGGGGCTCACCGACACGCCGCACCCGCCGCGCACGCCGCCGGGAGTACTTCACCGGCCGCCGGACCCCTCGCAAGCCCACCCCGGACCCGCCGGGGACCCACCCCGGGCCCACCCCGGGCCCCGGAACGCTCGACGGGGGCTCCACGCCCCTACCGGCCTACCGGCGGCCGACGAGGTCGGCGCGCGCCGTCCCCCGGGCCCTCGGCCGCCCTCAGGCGCCCTCCGCGCGCCGGGGCGCCCCCAGGGGCCCGGGAGCCGCTCAGCGCCGCTCAGGGGTGGCTCAGGGGCCGCCAGGACGCGGTCCAGGGTCGGCCCGGCCGCGACCGGGGCACCGTCCGGAGGCCCGGACCACCCACGGGACATCGGTGAGCGCCGACGACGGCGGCCCCGAAGGCGGAGCTCGACGACCCCGGCAGGCCCCACCGGGCCGGCGGAGTGCCGCTGGGCCCGATGCGCCGGAGTTCCGCTGCGCCGGAGCGCCGGAGCGGCTTCCGACGGGCCGACGGGCGGCCCCGGGCGTCAGCGCCCGCGCAACCGCCGCACCAGGATGCTGGCCTCGCCGCGCTGCTCCAGATCCGCCAGCACGACCGCGATGGCCTCCCGGACGATCCGGCCGCGGTCCACCGCCAGGCCGTGCTCGCCCCGGAGGACGAGACGGGTGTGCTCCAGGTCCATCAGCTCTTCGGCGGACACGTACACGGTGATCTTCTCGTCGTGCCGCTCGCGCCCGGTGGGACGGCGCGGGGCCCGGCCCCGCGGCCTCGGCCGTCCGCCGGCAGCCGCCGGCTCCTCGACCGCGCCTGCGTGCTGGCGCGGCCCCGGTGCGGCGGCCCGGCCGCCCTGCCCGCCGACGCCCTGCGTACCGCCGGCACCGGCACCCGGCCCGCCGACGCCCTGTCCTACGCCGCCCTGGCCGCCCGGCTGCGCGGGCGCGGGCACCGTGCCCGCCGCACCGGCCGGCCGGCGCACGGCCCGCCGGTGCTCGCCCGGTTCCCCGGCCGCGCCGCCGTCACCGCCGGCGCCACCGCCCGCGGCCTCGCCACCGCCCTCCGCGTACTCCGCACCGCCCACGCCCTCGGCGCCCTCGGCACCGTCCGCGTCGACGGTGCCGTTGACCGCCCTGGCGGTCTCCGGTCGGGGCGCCTCGGCGGCCGAACGCGACGCGAGGGAGGGCGACAGCGCCATCCCGCCCGTGGTCCGGAACAGCTCGTCGGCACCCGGGAGACTCACTCGGCGGGGCGGCACCGGTCGAGCACCTCCCTGGCGAGCTGGCGGTAGGCGGCGGCACCGACCGAGTTGGTCGCGTACGTCGTGATCGGCTCGCCGGCGACGGTGGTCTCCGGAAAACGGACGGTCCGCCCGATGACGGTGTGGAAGACGTGCTCCCCGAACGCCTCGACGACGCGCGCCAGCACCTCACGGCTGTGCACGGTGCGCGAGTCGTACATGGTGGCGAGGATGCCGTCCAGGCGGAGCTCGGGGTTGAGCCGCTCGCAGACCTTCTCGATGGTCTCGGTGAGCAGCGCGACGCCGCGCAGCGCGAAGAACTCGCACTCCAGCGGGACGATCACGCTGTGAGCGGCCGTCAGCGCATTGACCGTCAGCAGACCCAGCGAGGGCTGGCAGTCGATGATGACGAAGTCGTAGTCGGGCAGCAGCGGCTTCAGGGCGCGCGCCAGCGCGGACTCCCGGGCCACCTCGCTGACCAGCTGCACCTCGGCGGCGGAGAGGTCGATGTTCGACGGCAGCAGGTCCATGCCGGGCACCGCGGTCTTCAGCAGCACGTCATCGGCCGTCAGGCCCCGCTCCATGAGCAGGTTGTAGACGGTGACGTCGAGCTCCATCGGGTTGACGCCGAGGCCGACCGAGAGGGCGCCCTGCGGGTCGAAGTCGACGAGCAGCACACGGCGGCCGTACTCGGCGAGCGCCGCGCCCAGGTTGATGGTCGACGTGGTCTTGCCGACGCCGCCCTTCTGGTTGCACATCGCGATGATCTGCGCGGGACCGTGCTCGGCCACCGGCGCGGGGATCGGGAAGTACGGCAGCGGGCGCCCGGTCGGGCCGACCCGCTCACGGCGCTGACGCGCGGCGTCGGGGGCGAGCGTGGCGGCGTACTCCGGATCCGGTTCGTACTCGGCGTCGGGGTCGTCGTAGGCGCCGTAGGCGAACTCTCCGTAGGCCAGGCCGTGGGCCGGCAGGTCGACGTCGTAGTCGGTCACCGTGGTCACCTGTGCTGTGTTCTGGCGTGCTTCGAAGGTACGGAGTGCGACCGAGCCGACCTCGGCCGAGCCCACGGTGGCCTGCCGGGCCCCGGACTCCTCACGCGGCTGGCCGGCGATGTGCTCCGCCAGTCCTGGCTGACCACCCCCGGGAGCAAATGTCGACTCATTCACAAGTCGTCTTACCTCCTTGGGTATCCAGGACTCTATGTCGATTCGTCAGCGTGGCAGCATGCCGACGGTTTGCGACTCTAGGCCGTTCAAGGCGTTCGCAGCAACACAATCCACGGTAGTGGGCAGGATGTGTCGACTATCAGGCGACCCTCTGTCAAGGGATGCGCGAGCCCTTGACCCTAACGTTTCTGCGGTCGGGTGACGCGACCGACGGAAATTGACGACAGAGCGACCCGCCCGCGCCGCGCCCGCCGTCACCACCGGGTTCACCCCTCGTTCACGGGCCGGCCGGGGCCCCGTCGGCACGCCTGTTCGCAGGCATGGCGAAGCCCCCGGCCCGAGGGGAGCGGGTCGGGGGCCGACGGGCCGCCGTGCGGGCGGCTGCCCGTTCAGAGAGGCCGGGTGTTCAGCCTCAGGCGAGCACGCTCTCCAGGGAGACGGACTCCAGGCCGAAGGCCTCGGCGACGGCGCCGAAGGTGATCTGGCCCTCGTGCACGTTCAGGCCCTTGGCCAGCGCGGCGTCGCGGCGCAGCGCGTCCTTCCAGCCACGGTTGGCCAGCTCGACGACGTACGGCAGCGTCGCGTTGGTCAGCGCGTAGGTGGAGGTGTTCGGGACGGCGCCCGGCATGTTGGCCACGCAGTAGAAGACCGAGTTGTGGACCGGGAAGGTCGGCTCGGCGTGGGTGGTCGCGTGCGAGTCCTCGAAGCAGCCGCCCTGGTCGATGGCGATGTCGACGAGCACGGAGCCCGGCTTCATGCGGGAGACCAGCTCGTTGGTGACGAGCTTCGGGGCCTTGGCGCCCGGGATCAGCACGGCGCCGATGACCAGGTCGGCGTCGAGCACCGCCTTCTCCAGCTCGAAGGAGTTGGACATGATGGCCTTGATCTTCGTGCCGAAGACCTTGTCCGCCTCGCGCAGCTTGTTGATGTCGCGGTCGAGCAGGGTCACGTCGTAGCCCATGCCGATGGCGATGGTGGCCGCGTGCCAGCCGGAGACGCCACCGCCGATGACGACGGCCTTGGCCGGGTGGGTGCCGGGCACGCCGCCGGGGAGGGTGCCACGGCCGCCGGCCGGGCGCATCAGGTGGTACGAACCGACCTGCGGGGCCAGGCGGCCCGCGACCTCGGACATCGGGGCGAGCAGCGGGAGGGCGCCGTTGGCGAGCTGCACGGTCTCGTACGCGATGGCGGTGGTGCCGGAGGCGATCAGCGCGTCGGTACCGGCACGGTCGGCAGCCAGGTGGAGGTACGTGAAGACCGTCTGGCCCTTGCGCAGGCGGTGGTACTCCTGCGCGATGGGCTCCTTGACCTTCAGCAGCAGGTCGGCGGTGGCCCACACCTCGTCGGCGGTGGGGAGGATGGTGGCGCCGGCGGCCACGTACTCCTCGTTCGGGATCGAGGAGCCGAGACCGGCGTTGTCCTCGATGTAGACCTCGTGTCCGTTGCGGACCAGCTCATGCACGCCGGCGGGCGTGATGGCCACGCGGTACTCGTGGTTCTTGACCTCGCGGGGGATGCCGACCTTCACGGCTAAACACGTCCTCTTGCCCTGGGGGTCCCTACCGGAGAAGACCGGCGGGCGACGCGCACGTGGGGAAGCCTCCGGAAGACACCGGGGCACAGCTGTCTGCGCGACTAGGTCCGAGTGTAATGAAGCCCAGGCGACGTGTCAGCCTTCCAAAGTGAATAAATTTGCCGGACACATTGGCAGGTTCGTAGGCTTCCATGACGATCTTCCTGCCGAATCAACGCCAACCGGGCATGTTCGACAATACTCCGAAAGCGCCCTTCACCACCCGGCGACGAGTCGTTCCCGCAGCTCCGCGAGGGCGGCTCCGACGGCCTCGCGGCCCTGCTCGTCGCCCAGCCTCCGCAGCACCGAGAGCGACGCCCGGTACTCCCGCTCGGCCTCCTCGAAACGGCGCTGGGCGGTGTGCGCCTCGGCCACCCGGGCCAGCAACCGGGCCTCGGCGGCCTGATCGCCCATGGACTGCCGGACGCCCAGCGCCCGGCCGTACCAGTCGGCGGCGCGCACCGCGTCCCCGAGCGCCCGGTGGCAGCCGGCCGCGCCCTCCAGGGCCCTGGCGCAGAGCGCCTCGTCGTCGGCGGCGCGGGCGTGCTCCAGAGCGGCCCGGTAGTGCCCGGCGGCCTGCTCCCAGCCACCGGCGGCGGCCTGCAGGTCGCCCAGGTTGAGCAGCGCGGCGGAGGCCCGGCGGGGTCGGCCGTGCCGCTCGGCCACGGTCAGGACCAGCTCGTGCAGCTGGTGGAGATCGGCGGGCGCGGCCGCGCCGGTCAGCGGGAGCGCCCGCAACAGGGCGGTGACCAGCCGACCGGCCGAGCCGTCCAGGTCGCCCTGGCCGATCGCGTCGGCGACGGCGCCGAGCAGCAGGTCCCGCTCGCCGAGCAGCCACTGCCGGGCGTGGGCGGCGGACGTCAGCCGCAGCGGACCGGGCAGCGGGTCGGGTCCGCTGCCGCCGGCCGGGTCGAGGAGCGCCCGGGCCGACTCGGTGAGGCGGACCAGCCGCTCCAGCAGCCGGGCACGGGCCAGCTCGGTCTCGGCCGGGCGGTCCTCCTGCTCCCGCAGCCGGACCAGCCGCGGGTAGAGCCGGCCGGGCACCCGGTAGCGGGCGGTGCCGTCGGCGGCCGGGGGCTCCTCGGTCAGCAGCTCCCGTTCGGCGAGCGCGGCCAGCGTCACGGCGGCCTCCGGCGCCGGGCAGCCGACCAGGGCGGAGGCCGTACGCGGGTCCGCGCACTGGGCGGGCGCCAGGGTGAGCGCGCGCAGCATCCGGGCCTGGGCGGCGGGCAGGGTGGCGTAGGTCAGGGTGAACGCGCCGATCAGCGGGTCGTTGTCCGGGACCGGGACGGGTTCGGCGGGCTCGGGACCGGGCTTCACCCAGGCCGCCGGATCACGCGCCGGATCCGGTACCGGATCCGCCGGGGCCGCAGGTCCGGCGACCGGCCCCGAGGCAGCGGGCCCGGCAGCAGGCCCGGCAGTGGGCCCGGCGGCAGGCCCTGCGGCAGGGCCGGACCGGCCCTCACCGCGCTTCCGTTCGGCCCGGCGCCCCCGGTCCGCACCCTCCGCCTCTCCGGGCCCTCCCGCCCCTCCCGCCCCGCCCGCTCTCCCCTGCCTCTCCACTCCGTCCGACCCCGGCTGCGACGGCTGCGACGACTGCGCCGCCTGCCCGGGCTGTCCCGGCTTCGCGCCCTTCGGCTGCTTCTGCGGCTTCGTCCCGCCGCCCTTCTCCGGCCCACCGGCCGCCCCCGTCGGCCCCGCCACGCCCGCCGTCCCGGCCGCACCGTGGCTCCCCCGCTGCCCGTCGCCCCCGCCCGGACCCGCGTTCGTCCCCGCCGGCGCCCCGCCCCGCACGTCCCCGCGCGCCCCGCCCCGCGCCGTCTCCCGCGCGTCCGCCTCCGCGACCGCCCGCACCAGCTCCTGCGCCGCGTCCGTCACCGCCAGCTCGGGACTGCCGCGCAGCCATCCCGCCATCAGCCGCAGCGCCGCCGGCCGGGAGGCGCAGGCCTCCGCCAGATCGGCCCCGCCGACCGGGTCGCAGCCGATCCTGGTCCCGCCCACCAGGTCACCCAGCAGCTCGCCCGCCGCCGACCGGTCGAGTCCGCCGAGAATGACCGGGTCGATGTCCTCGATGCCGGTGAGCGGCCCGGCGGTGGTGGCCAGGACGAGGCAGCCGGGCTCGTCGGCGAGCAGCGGCCAGAGCTGCCCGGCGTCCCGGACGTCGTCGAGCAGCAGCAGGACGCGCCGACCGGCCAGCGCCTCGCGCAGCGCGACGCAGGCGGGCTCGTCGCGGCCGTCCTCGACGGCACCGGGCAGCGGGACGCCGGCGGTGTCCGCGCCGAGCTGCTCCAGCAGCCGGCGTGCGGCACGGGCGGGCGGCACCCGGCCGCCGTCGGGTGCGGAGAGGCGGGCGAACAGCACCCCGTCGGGGTATCCGGGGGCGACGGTGACGGCGAACCGGACGGCCAGCGCGGTCCGCCCGGAGCCGGGGCGGCCGGCCACGACCAGGACGGGGCTGCGGCCCTCGGCCGGTCGGCCGGCGGCGGCCCGGAGCGCGGCCAGCTCGGCGCGCCGGCCGACGAACAGGGCGGGGCCGGCGGGCAGCCGGTCCAGCCCGGGAACGCGTTCGGCGGGCGCGCCGGGCCCGGCCTCCATCGTCGCCGTCTTCCTCGCCACCCGTGCCACTCCCGACGTCACCCAGCGCTCAGCGGAGGCGGCCCGGGACGGGCGCCCTGTCTGCGAAGCGTAGTTCGACCGCCCGGCCCGACCGGGGTGACATCCGGTCGTACGAACCGGTAAATCACCCCTGCGGATCAACCCGCGGTGCCGGGCCGGCCCCGGAGCACCCGCCGGTCCCGGAAAAGGGCGCTCCCCGGTCCGGGGAAAGGACACCCGTACCGGGGAGCCGGCCACTCCGGGACCGGCCCCGGAACGGCGCCGGTCCCGGAGTGGCGTCACGCCTTCCCGGGGGTTCAGTCCCGGAACGGCCTGGCCGGCCAGGGCGAGTCGGCCGGGCGCAGCGCGTCCAGGCCGCCCGGGGCGTGCAGCGCCGCGGACAGCGCCAGGGTGCCGGTGATCAGGGTGGGGTTGTGCAGTTCGCCCGCGTGGATCAGCCGGACCAGTTCGGCGACCGGCACCCGGGCGGACTCCAGCTCCAGTTCCTCCCCGTGCGCCTGGTAGCGCTCGCCGTCGGCCTCGGAGAGGTCCGTGGCGAGGAAGAGGCGCAGTGCCTCGTCCGTTCCGCCGGGCGAGGTGTAGAAGTCCACCAGCACCCGCCAGGTGTCGGCCTTGCAGTGCGCCTCCTCGTAGAGCTCGCGCTGGGCGGCGTGCAGCGGGTTCTCGCCGGGGACGTCCAGCAGGCCGGCCGGGAGCTCCCAGAGCCGCTGGCGGACGGGGTGGCGGTACTGGCGCAGGACGAGGACCCGCTGCCGGTCGTCCAGGGCGAGGACGGAGACCGAGCCGGGGTGGGTCTGGTAGTCACGGCGGGCCCAGCTGCCGTCGGGCATCCGGACCTCCTCGGTGCGCACGCCGGTGACCCGGCCCTGGAACGGGGTGGTGCTCCCCCGGACCTCCCACTCCTCGGCCACGTCGGCGATGCTGCGGTCGTCCATCACGGTCTCCCCTTTTCGTCAGTACGACACAATCTAACGCCGGACGGCGGGCCCCCCGGGCGTGGGGGGGCCCCGGCCGGGTGGCTTGGGATTGCCGGGTCGGGGGTGCG
>NZ_JBHXKE010000058.1:0-17332 GCF_042722765.1 Kitasatospora sp. NPDC058406 | reverse complement strand
GACACAAACTACCGCCGGACGGCGGCCCCGGGGGAAGGGGGGGCCGCCGTCCGGTGAGCAGTCGAATGCCGGGCTGGCGCGTGCCTGCCGTCCGAGTGGCTACTCGGCGGCGGGGGCCGTCTTGATCTCGATCGCGGCCTTCACCAGACCCGCGAAGAGCGGGTGCGGGCGGGTCGGGCGGGACTTGAGCTCCGGGTGGGCCTGGGTGGCCACCAGGTAGGGGTGCACCTCGCGCGGGTACTCGACGTACTCGACCAGGTCGCCCTTCGGGGAGAGGCCGGAGAACTGCAGGCCGGTCTTCTCCAGGTCCGCCCGGTAGGCGTTGTTGACCTCGTAGCGGTGGCGGTGGCGCTCCTCGACGTACTGCTCGCCGCCGTAGACCTCACGGACGATGGAGCCCTCGGCGAGCTTGGCCGGGTAGAGGCCCAGGCGCATGGTGCCGCCCAGGTCGCCCTTGCCGTCGACGATGGCCAGCTGCTCGGCCATGGTGGAGACGACCGGGTACTTGGCGGCGGAGTCGAACTCGGTGGAGTTGGCGTCGGGCAGGCCGGCCAGGTTGCGGGCGGCCTCGATGACCACGCACTGCAGGCCCAGGCAGAGGCCGAGCAGCGGGATCCGGTTCTCGCGGGCGTAGGTGATCGCGGCGACCTTGCCGTCCACCCCGCGGTCGCCGAAGCCACCGGGGATGCAGATCGCGTCCACGTCGCCGAGCTGCTCCTGGGCGCCCTCCGGCGAGGTGCAGTCGTCGGAGGTGACCCACTTGATCTCGACGCGGGCGTTGTTGGCGAAGCCGCCGGCGCGCAGCGCCTCGGTCACCGACAGGTAGGCGTCCGGCAGGTCGATGTACTTGCCGACCAGGGCGACCCTGACGATGTGCTGCGGCTCGTGGACGCGGCGCAGCAGGTCGTCCCAGGTGGTCCAGTCCACGTCGCGGAACGCCAGGTCGAGGCGGCGCACCACGTACGCGTCCAGGCCCTCGCCGTGCAGGACCTTGGGGATGTCGTAGATCGACTTGGCGTCGATCGCGGCGACCACGGCCTCCTCGTCGACGTCGCACATCAGCGAGATCTTGCGCTTGATCGCCTGCGGGACCTCGCGGTCGGCCCGGAGCACGATGGCGTCCGGCTGGATGCCGATGTTGCGCAGGGCCGCGACCGAGTGCTGGGTCGGCTTGGTCTTCAGCTCGCCCGAGGGGCCGATGTAGGGGAGCAGGGAGACGTGGACGAAGAAGACGTTGTCCCGGCCGACCTCGTGGCGGACCTGGCGGACGGCCTCCAGGAACGGCAGCGACTCGATGTCGCCGACGGTGCCGCCGACCTCGGTGATCACCACGTCGACGTCCTCGGTCGCCATGCGGCGGATCCGGGACTTGATCTCGTTGGTGATGTGCGGGATCACCTGGACGGTGTCGCCCAGGTACTCGCCGCGGCGCTCCTTGGCGATGACCGTGGAGTAGACCTGGCCGGTGGTGACGTTGGCCGAGCCGTGCAGGTTCGTGTCGAGGAACCGCTCGTAGTGGCCGATGTCGAGGTCGGTCTCGGCGCCGTCGTCGGTGACGAAGACCTCACCGTGCTGGAACGGGTTCATGGTGCCCGGGTCCACGTTGAGGTACGGGTCGAGCTTCTGCATCGTGACACGCAGGCCACGGGCCTTGAGCAGGGCACCGAGGCTGGAGGCGGTGAGGCCCTTGCCGAGTGACGAGGCGACACCCCCGGTGACGAAGAGGTGCTTGGTCGTCACGGCGCGGCTGTTCGATGCCTTGCCGGAATGGGGCTGTGCCAAGAGGGGGCTCCCGTGGGTCGCGAGTCGGACGTGACGTGGTGGGAGGCTCGCGGGTCGCCTGGCGACGACGAGGGCGGTGCGGTGCACGGCGCCCGGGGGGTCGTCGGTTCGGCTGGTCCGGGGCGTTTGATCCCACCGGTCCACGGGATACCAGGGTAACAGTGACCCGGGCCGAGTGCTTTCCGGCCCGCCGGAGGTGCCCCCACGGCGCTCCGGGGGCGCACGCCTGGCGCACCACCGGCGCACCACCCGGCGCAGCCGTCACACCCGTCGCACCACCGGCCCGGGCGGGTCACTCGGGACCGCTCGGCCAGGCCATCGGCGGCCCCCTGTTCGAACCATCCGGAGCTGATCCTTCCGGGCCATCCTGGCGGGCGCACCCACGATGCGCGGTATTTCCGCCGAATTGCGGCGCCACACCGGGCGGCGCCCGCGTGCTTCGCCCCTTTCGTCCGTCGTAAGCTGCTCGGACGCATCGCCGACAACACGAGCACGCGGAGGGCGTGGGAGGGTCAGGACGCCTCTCGGTCCCCGATGCGCGACCGGACCTCCCCGTATTCTGCTCCCACCCACCCAGAGGCTCGACCGAGTCTTCGCGGACACTCCAGCAAGGCCCCCCACCACCCCACGGAGGGCCGGACGTCCCGGGGTGGCCTCCGGCCCCGCAGAACCGCTGGCTCCCCCTCGGATCGCCGATGCGTCGTGACCACATTGCGAACTGGAGATCCACGTGGCCGGCCGTATCGAGGACTACGCACTCATCGGGGACATGCAGACCGCCGCCCTGGTCAGCAGGGACGGAGCGGTGGACTGGCTCTGCCTCCCCCGGTTCGACTCGCCGGCGGTCTTCGCCGGCCTGCTCGGCACCGACGAACACGGCTTCTGGCGAATCGGCCCCGCGGAGGCGGTGGCCACCGGGCTGCCCTCCCCGGCCGCCGATCCGGCCCCGGCCGCCGCCGCACGACTCAAGCTCACCGACACCAGTGACCTGCGCGTGCCGCCGCCGACCGCCGCCGCCCCGGCGGTGCCCGCCGACCGCCGCCGCTACCGGGGCGACTCGCTGATCCTGGAACAGGAGTGGGACTCCCAGGGCGGCACCGTCCGGGTGATCGACTTCATGCCCCCGCGCCCGCTGGCCGGCAAGGACGCCGTCCCCCAGGTGATCCGGATCGTCGAGGGCGTGACCGGCACCGTCCGGATGCGCTCGGCGGTCCGGATGCGGTTCAGCTACGGCCGGGTCGTCCCCTGGGTGCACCGGGTCGAGCAGCCCGACGGCAACCACCGCACGGTCGCCGTGGCCGGCCCCGACTCGGTCTGGCTGGACGGCGCGGCCGACACCTACGGCCGCAACCTCACCACCTACGCCGACTTCACCGTCTCGGCCGGCGAGCGGATCGCCTTCGCCCTCACCTGGCAGGCCTCCCACCTGGAGCCCCCGACCGCGCCCGCCGCCGAGGAGCTGCTCGACGCGACCGCCGACTTCTGGCACGACTGGGCCGGCCAGTGCACCTACCAGGGCCCCTACCGGGAGGCCGTGGTCCGCTCGCTGATCACCCTCAAGGGCCTCACCTACGCCCCGACCGGCGGCATCGTCGCGGCCCCCACCACCTCACTGCCCGAGGACATCGGCGGCGAGCGGAACTGGGACTACCGCTACACCTGGCTGCGGGACGCCGCGATCACCCTCTCCTCCCTGCTGCGCACCGGCTACCGGGACGAGGCGAAGGCCTGGCGCGAGTGGCTGCTGCGCGCGGTCGCCGGGGACCCGGAGAACCTGCAGATCATGTACGGCATCGCCGGCGAGCGCGAGCTCACCGAGTCCTCCCTCGACTGGCTGCCCGGCTACGAGGGGTCCCAGCCGGTCCGGGTCGGCAACGGCGCGGCCGGTCAGCTCCAGCTGGACGTCTACGGCGAGGTCGTCGAGGCGCTGCACCTGGCCCACATGACCGGACTGGTCCGCAACGACCACGCCCACCACCTCCAGCTGCGCCTGATCGAGTACCTGGAGGACCACTGGACCGAGCCCGACGAGGGCATCTGGGAGGTCCGCGGCCCGCGCCGGCACTTCGTCCACTCCAAGGTGATGGCCTGGGTGGCGGTGGACCGCACCATCAAGCTGCTGGAGCAGAACCCCGAGGACGCGCCCGCCGACGGCCACCTGGAGCGCTGGCGGGAGCTGCGCGACACCATCCACCGGGACGTCTGCGACAGGGGCTACGACCCGGGCCGCAACACCTTCACCCAGTACTACGGCGGCAAGGAGCTGGACGCCTCGCTGCTGCTGATCCCGCAGGTCGGGTTCCTGCCGCCGGACGACAAGCGGGTGATCGGGACGATCGAGGCGATCCAGCGCGAACTGTCCACCGAGGACGGCTTCGTCCTGCGCTACCCGACCCACGACGAGAGCGGCAACAACGTCGACGGCCTCTCCGGGCACGAGGGCGCCTTCCTGGCCTGCTCGTTCTGGCTGGCCGACGACCTGGCGATGATCGGCCGGGTGCAGGAGGCCCGCGAGCTGTTCGACAAGCTGCTCTCGCTGCGCAACGACCTCGGGCTGCTCGCCGAGGAGTGGGACCCGCGGCTCAAGCGCCAGGTCGGCAACTTCCCGCAGGCGTTCAGCCACGTCCCGCTGATCGACACCGCACTACGGCTGACCGCCTGCGGCGGCGCCTACCTCTCCGCCCAGCCGGACGGCTCCGCCGCCGACCGGGCGGCCGAGCAGGCCACCGTCTGAGCCGGCGTGCCCGGGGGGCCGCGGGCCGTCCCCCGGGCGGGCGGCACCGGTGCGCGGTGGCGCCCGGTGGCGCCCGGCAGCCCGGTGGTGCCCGGCAGGGCTCAGTGGTGGCCCTGGACCAGTTCGTCGTAGGTGCTGAGGACCTGCGCCACGGTGGCGGCCTCGTCCGGCCAGGTCTCCGCCTGCTGCCGGCCGGCCGCCGCCAGCCGCGCGCGGCGCGCCGGGTCGGCCAGTAGCTCGCGCACGGCCCGGCCGAGCGCGACCGGATCGCCGGGCGGGACCAGCACCGCGGCGTCGCCGACCAGCTCGGGGATGCCGCCGACGGCGGTGGCGACCACCGGCACACCGGCCCGCATCGCCTCCTGCACCACCAGCGAGCGGGCCTCCCAGCGGCTGGAGACCACCAGCGCGTCGGCGGCGGCCAGCAGGTCGGGGACGTCGGTGCGGTGTCCGAGCAGGCGGACCGGCAGCTTCTCGGCGGCCGTCCGCTCCCGCAGCCCGGCCGCCTCCGGGCCGTCACCGGCGAGCAGGACCAGCGGCTCGGGGTCCAGCGCGGCGAACTCGCGGGTGGCGTCCAGCAGCAGCCCGAAGGCCTTCTGCGGGGCGAGCCGGCCGACCGCGAGGACCAGCGGACGGTCCGGACCGCCGCCGAGCAGCTCCGTCCGGACGGCGGCCCTCTCCAGCCGGACGTCGGGGGCCGGCGGGGCGGCGACCGGGCCGAGCCGGGCGTCGGTGGCGCCCAGCTCGCGGGCCCGGGCCACCAGGTCGGAGGAGGCGCCGAGGACGAGGTCGGCGGCGCGCGCCACCCGGCGTTCCATCAGCCGCTGGAGCCGCCGCTCCATGCCGGTGGCCAGCAGCGCGTGGTGCGAGGTGACCACCAGCGGCGTCTCCGGGCGCAGGCCCGGGAAGCGGCCGGCGGTGCGCAGCGCGAGGTCGGAGAGGAGCGCGGCCCGCAGGCCGTGGGCGTGCACCACGTCGGCGCCGGTGAAGGCACGGCGCAGTTCGCCGATCGCGTTGGCGTCGCTGCGGGCGCCCGCGGTGGGGGTGATGTCGACCAGGTGGAACCTGGCGCCGGTTCGGGAGAAGCCGAACAGCGCGTCCGTGCCGGCGGGGGCGCACACCGTGACGGTCACTCCGTGCGCGACCAGGCCCTGTGCCAGGGAGCGCACGTGCGCACCGATGCCGCCGGTACTGGCGGCCAGGACGAGCACCACCTGCAGCTGCCCCCGTTCGGGGCTGGCCGCGGTGGCCCGGGCGGCGGAATGGTCCACGTCGTCTCGCATCCGACTACTCGATCAGGTACGGGCGCCTGCGGCGAGGGTTTCCCGCCTGCGGCGCTCGGGACTGGAAGGCCAGTGTCCAGCCGCCACCATGCCAGGTCGGCGGCCCTCTTGGACAGTCGGCGCCCCCGGTGGGGCGCGTCGTGGCGGGCCCGCGCGGGCCCGCCGTCGGACCGGCCCGTCCGGGGAGCCCCGCCGCCCCGCCGGACCGTCTCCCGGGGGTGGCGGGGCACGGGAACGGCGGGGCGGCGGGGGCCGTCCGGCGGGTCGGTCTAGCGGGGGCGGGGAGCCCGGGCGGCGGCCAGCAGTTCCTCGGCGTGCGCCCGGCCGAGCTCGGAGTCCTCCAGGCCGGCCAGCATCCGGGAGAGCTCGCGCACCCGTTCCTCGTCGCTCAGCACCTTGACGCCGCTGCGGGTCACCGTGCCGTCGTTGGTCTTCTCGACCACCAGGTGGCGATCGGCGAAGGCCGCCACCTGCGGCAGGTGGGTGACCACGACGACCTGCGCGCTCTCGGCCAGCTTGGCGAGCCGGCGGCCGATCTCGACCGCCGCCTTGCCGCCGACGCCCGCGTCCACCTCGTCGAAGAGGTAGGTGGGGACGGGGTCGGCCCCGGCGAAGACCACCTCGACGGCGAGCATCACCCGGGAGAGCTCACCGCCGGAGGCGCCCTTGGCGATCGGACGCGCCTGGGCGCCCGGGTGCGGGGCCAGCAGCACCTCGACCTCGTCCACGCCGTGCGGGCCGTAGGCGACCGTCCGGCCCTCGACCTCGATCCCGGACAGGTCGTCGACCTGGCTGATCGCGAAGGTCACCCGGGCGTGCGGCATGGCGAGTTCGGCGAGTTCCGCGGAGACGGCCCCGGCGAAGCGGCCGGCGGCGGCCTGGCGGGCGGCCGAGACCTCGGTCGCGAGGTCGGCGAGCTCGGCGCGCAGCGCGGTCTCCTGGGCGCCGAGCTCGTCGATGCGGTCGTCGTCGCCGTCGAGCTCGGCGAGCCGGCCGGCGCCGGCCTCGGCCCAGACGAGTACCTCGGCCAGGGAGTTCTCCGGGCCGCCGTACTTGCGCAGCAGCTGGGCCAGGACGGCCCGGCGGTCCTCGACACCCGCCAACCGGACGGGGTCGGCGTCCAGGTCGTCGGCGTAGCCGGCCAGGTCGCCGGCCACGTCGGCGAGCAGGTAGCCGACCTCGTCGAGCCGGTCGGCGAGGGCGGCGAGCCGCTCGTCGTGGTGGCGGACGGCGTCCAGGGCGCGGCGGGCCTGGGCGACCAGCGTGCCGGCGTCCAGCGCCTCCGGGTCGGCCGGGTCGCCGGCCAGCGAGGCGTGCGCGAGGGTGGCGGCGGAGGAGAGCGCATCGGCGTGGCCGAGCCGCTCGGCCTCGGCGGACAGCTCCGCGTCCTCCCCGGCGACCGGTTCGGCGGCAGCGACCTCGTCCAGCCCGAAGCGGAGCAGATCGGCCTCCTGGGCGCGCTCGCGGGCCCGGGTGGTCAGCTCCTCCAGGGTCGCGGAGACCTCGCGCAGCCGCCGGTAGACCTCGCGGTAGCGGGCCAGCGGCTCGGCGACGGTCCCGCCGGCGTACCGGTCCAGGGCGCCGCGCTGGCGGGCCGGGCGGAGCAGCCGCTGCTGGTCGGTCTGGCCGTGCACCGCGATCAGGTCCTCGCCGATCTCGGCGAGCAGGCCGACCGGGACGGCCCGGCCCCCGACGAAGGCGCGGGAGCGGCCCTCGGCGGAGACGGTCCGGCTGATCAGCAGCGCGCCGTCGTCGAGTTCCGCGCCGGCCTCCAGGGCCCGGGCCGCCGCCGGGGAGCCCTCGGGCAGTTCGAGGCGGCCCTCGACGACCGCGCGCCCGGCGCCGTTGCGCACCAGGCCCGGGTCGGCGCGACCGCCGAGCAGCAGGCCGAGGCTGGTCACCACCATGGTCTTTCCGGCGCCGGTCTCGCCGGTCACGGCGGTGAAGCCGGGGGCGAGTTCGACCACCGCGTCGTCGATGACCCCAAGATCCCGTATCCGCATCTCGTCCAACACGGAGACGACCTTACGAGGTTCCGCACCCGGTGCGCGACGAGCGACAACGACGCGCGGCAACTCGATGCCCGGAAGTTCATCCGTTCCAGGGCGTTTACGTGGGGGTTTGGGTGGCGTTTCCCGGCGCGACACGCGCGGCGGACCCGGCGGCGGTCGGCACGGTGCACCAGGGCAGGAAGAACTGCGCGAGTGGGCCGATGGCCAGCGCGTACGCGACGGTGCCGACGCCGGCGGTGCCGCCCAGCAGGAGTCCTGCGGCCAGCACGGTCAGTTCGATCCCGGTGCGGAGCAGCCGCAGCGAGCGGCCGGTACGCCGGTGCAGGCCGGTCATCAGACCGTCGCGCGGGCCCGGGCCGAGCCGGGCACCGATGTAGAGGCCGGTGGCGAGGCCGTTGAGGACGATCGCGCCGACCATCAGTGCGATCCGGGCCGCGAGCGGGCCGGGGCTGCCGGCGACGCGCAGGGTGAGGTCCATGGCGGCGCCGATGACCAGCACGTTGGCGACCGTGCCGACGCCGGGGAGCTGGCGCAGCGGGATCCAGAGCAGCAGCACCAGCGCGCCGCAGATGGTGACCCAGGCGCCGACGGAGAGGCCGACGGTGCGTTGCAGGCCCTGGTGGAAGACGTCCCAGGGGTCGAGGCCGAGCCCGGAGCGGAGCATCAGGCCCATGCTGGCGCCGTAGAGCACCAGGCCGACGAGGAGCTGTGGGAGGCGCCGGCCGAGCGCGTGGGTGTCGCCGAGCACCCGGACGGCGAGCCCGGGCCGTTCCGGGGCAGCCGTCGCGGTCGGAGGCATCGTGGTCGGGGGCGTGGTGGTCGGCGACGTGGTGGTCGGGGGCGTGGTCGTGGTGGCCATGGAATCTCCGGCGGGTGGTGCTGCACGTCCGGGGGTGCCGCCCCGGCGGTGGCGGACCCGATGGCCGCCCTGTCATGATGGCCAGGCCAATAGCGCCCGCTCCAGGGCCAATCACGAGCAAGTGGACTGATGAGCCATGGCCGACTGGCAGACCACCGTCACTCCCCCGGCACTCGCCCGGCTGCTGGCCACCGCCCGGCTGCCCGAACCGGCCGGCGCCCGCCGGCCCGCGTACCGGACGCTCGCCGGCCAGGTCCGGCTCCTGGTCTCCGAGGGCCGCCTCCCGGTCGGCGCCCGGCTGCCGGCCGAGCGCGAGCTGGCCCTCGCCCTGCAGCTCAGCCGCACCACCGTCGCCACCGCGTACGAGGCCCTGCGGTCCGAGGGCTACCTGCACAGCCGGCGCGGCTCCGGCAGCTGGACCACCCTGCCCGAAGGCGCGGCACCGCCCAGCGACGCCCTGCACCCGGTGCCGCCGGACGAGCAGGGCCGCACCCTGGACCTCGGGGTGGCCGCCCTGCCCGCCCCGCAGCCCTTCCTCTCCGAGGCCGCCGCGCGGGCCGTCGAGCAGCTGCCCGCGTACGCCGCCGGGCACGGCCACTACCCCACCGGCGTCCCGGTCCTGCGCGAGGCGGTGGCCCGCCGCTACACCGAGCGCGGACTGCCGACCACCCCCGACCAGATCCTGATCACCATCGGCGCGATGGGCGCCCTGCACCTGGTGCAGCGGGTGCTGATCGGCCGCGGCGACCGGGTCGCCGTGGAGGCGCCCAGCTACGCGCACACCCTCCAGGCGCTGCGGATCAACGAGGCCCGCCTGGTCCCCGTGCCCTACGCCTGGTCGGGCGCACCCCGCCGCGGAGCCTCGCGGACACCGGACCGGGCCGCGCCGGGCGGGATCCTCCGGGGCCGACCGGGCGGGTCACCACGGCCGGAGTGGGACCTCGCCGAGTGGCGCCGGGTGCTGAGCGGCGCCGCGCCCCGGGTCGCGTACGTGATCCCGGACTTCCACAACCCGACCGGCGCCCTGGTCGGCGAGGAGCAGCGGCGCGCACTGCTGGCCGCCGCCAGGACCGCCGGCACGGTGGTCCTGGTCGACGAGACCACCGCCGAACTCGGCTGGGGCGTCCCCGAGGGAACCGGGGTGCCCCGCCCGACCGCCGCACTGGACCGCTCCGCCCAGGTGGTCACGGTCGGCTCGGCCGGCAAGCTGCTCTGGGGCGGCCTGCGGATCGGCTGGGTGCGGGCCGCGCCCGCGATGATCCGCCGGCTGGCCACCGAGCGCGTCTACAGCGACGTCGGCGCCCCCGTGCTGGAGCAGCTGATCGCCGCCGAACTGCTCGGCGAGCAGCAGCTGCCGGCCGTCCGCGCCCACCAGCTGACCCGGCTGCGGGACACCGCCGAGGCACTCACCACCGCGCTGGGCGAGCACCTGCCGCAGTGGCGGTTCGCCGTCCCGCCCGGCGGCCTGGCGTTCTGGGTCTCCACCGGCACGCTCTCCGGCGCGGCCCTGGCCCGGGCCGGCGAGCACGGCGGCGTCCGGATCGCGGCCGGCAACCGGTTCGGCTCCGACGGGGCCTTCGAGCACCACATCCGGATCCCGCTCACCGTGCCGGCCGCCGCCGTGCCCGACGCCGTACGACGGCTCGCCGCCGTCGCCGCCCGGGCCGCCGACGGCGGTCGCTGGCACGGCGCCGACGAGAGCCACCCCCTGGCGGTCTGACGCCTCCTCGGACCCGCCGGTCCGTCAGCCGGTGTCGGCCCGGCCGCGCCAACCCGTCACCGGGAGGGCGAACTTGGCCACCAGCCGATCGGTGAACGGCGCCCGGTGCAGCCTGGCCAGCCGCACCGGCGTCTGCCCGCGACGGACCTCCACCCGGGCGCCGGCCGGCAGTTCCACGGAACGCCGGCCGTCGCACCAGAGCACCCCGTGCGGCGTCTTGGGCTGCACCTCCACCGCCAGCACCGAGTCCGGCGAGGTCACCAGCGGACGGGCGAACAGCGCGTGCGCACTGATCGGCACCATCAGCAGCGCCTCCACCTCCGGCCAGACCACCGGCCCGCCACCGGAGAACGCGTACGCGGTCGAACCGGTCGGGGTCGCGCAGACCACCCCGTCGCAACCGAAGTTGGAGACCGGGCGGCCGTCCACCTCGGTCACCACCTCCAGCATCCGCTCCCGGGCCGCCTTCTCGATCGACGCCTCGTTCAACGCCCAGTCGTGGTGCACCACATCGCCGTTGGTCCGGACGATCACGTCGAGCGTCATCCGCTCCTCGACCTCGTAGTCGGCGTCCACCACCCGCTCGACCACCACCGCCAGGTCGTCCCGCTCCGCCTCCGCGAGGAAGCCCACCCGGCCCAGGTTGATGCCGAGCATCGGCAACCCGTGCTCGCGCGCCAGCTCCGCGCCGCGCAGCAGCGTGCCGTCCCCGCCCGCGACCAGGATCAGCTCGCAGCCGTCCGCCGCGCCGGGCCCCCCCGCCACCCGCTCCACGCCGTCCGGAAGGTCCAGGTCGACCGCCTCGGCGGCCAGCAGCCTGATCCGGATCCCCGCCTTCAGCAGGCCGTGCACCAGGCCCTCGACACTGCGCAACGCCGTCTCGCGGCCGGTGTGCGCGATCAAGAACACCGTACGTTCGTCACTCATGCCCGCTGCCCTCTCCCTACGCCGCCGGGCCGCCCTCGGCCCGGTACGGCCGCGCCACCCAGCATGACGGACCGGACGTCCGCAGAGCAGCCTATCGGGGGCCTTCGGCGACGGCCCGGTCCGCCTCCGCCGGGTCCAGCTGCGGCGCGTCCCGGCGCAGCCAGAGGAAGTACTCGACATTTCCGGACGGGCCGGGCAGCGGACTCGCGGTGACCGCCCGCACGCCCAGCCCCTGGGCCCACGCCTGCCCGGCGACCTGGCGCACCATCTCGGCGCGCAGCTGCGGGCTGCGCACCACCCCGCCGCTGCCGAGGCGCTCCTTGCCGATCTCGAACTGCGGCTTGACCATCAGCACCAGGTCCGCGTCCGCGGCGGCGCAGCCCGCCAGGGCCGGCAGCACCAGGCCCAGCGAGATGAAGGAGAGGTCGCCGACCACCAGGTCGACCGGGGTGCCGCCGATCAGCTCCGGGGTCAGCTCGCGCACGTTGGTGCGGTCCATCACGGTGACCCGCTCGTCGCTCTGCAGCGACCAGGCCAGCTGTCCGTAGCCGACGTCCACCGCCAGCACGTGGGCGGCCCCGGCCCGCAGCAGCACGTCGGTGAAGCCGCCGGTGGACGCGCCCGCGTCCAGCGCGCGCCGGCCCTCGACGACCAGGCCCTGCGGCACGAACGCCGCGAACGCCCCGGCGAGCTTGTGGCCGCCGCGCGAGACGTAGTCGGGATCGTTCTCGTCCTCGGCCACCACGACCGCCGCCGAGGTCTCCACCTGCGTGGCCGGCTTGGTCGCGGTGCTGCCGCCGATGGTCACCCGGCCGGCCGCGATCAGCTCGGAGGCGTGCTCCCGCGACCGGGCCAGCTTGCGGCGGACCAGCTCCGCGTCGAGTCGGCGTCGTGCCACTGCCACTGGTGTTTCAGCTCCTACAGGTGGTTCGTTGCCCGGTCAGTCCCGGTCGAGGGCGGCCAGCGTGTCGGCGAGCCGCTGGTGAACATCTTCGTACACCGGGACGTGCCCGTCGGTCGGCACCCCGTCCAACGCCTCCAGCCGGGCCGTGCCGGCGTCCACCGCCGGATGGCCGGTGGGGGTCAGCTCGACGCCGAGCGGCAGCGGCTCCTCCGCGAGCAGCGCAGGGGAGGGCCCGGACGCGGGCACCGAGCCGTGGACGGGGTCGGGGCGGGGCTCAGGCATCGGGCTTCTTCGTGGTGGTGGTCCGGCGGACGGTGGTCTTCCTCGTCGCGGTCCGCTTGACGGGCGGCTCCTGCCCGGTGGGCTGCTTCGCCTCCCGTGGCGGCGCCTTCCTCGCGGTCGCGGTCTTCTTGACCGCCGTCTTCTTCACCGGGGTCTTCTTGGCGGCGGCCTTCTTCGCAGCAGGCTTCCCGTCCGCGTCCCCGTTACCGGCACCAGCACCGGCACCGGCACCGGCCGCCGTGACCGGCCCGGCCGCCGTCTTCTTCACCGCCGCCTTCTTGCCGGCGGCCTTCTTGGCGGTCGCCCTCGTCACGGCGGGCTTCTCCACCGTGCTCCGGTCGGCCGCGGACGCTCCGGCCGCGGTCTTCCCCGCCGCACCCTGAGCCGGCTTCTCCGCCGCGCCCCCGGCCGACGGCCCCGCAACGGCCGTCCCGTTCGGCGGCACCGGCGGGTCGACCTCCACCGGCTCGTCGACCTCTATCCGCTCGGACGTCGCCGACCCGTCCGCCGCAGCCGCGACACCCGCGCCCGGAGGCTCCTCCTCCCAACCGTTCTCGAACAGCCCGCCGGCCCGGGGCGCTGGCGCCGGTCCGGGCTCGGCCGGCCGGGGCCCGCCGTCCTCCTCGACCTCGCGCAGCTTGCTCTCCAGGTAGGCCAGCACGACACCGACCTTGGTCACCTGGTCGCCGACCCTCTCGAAGACCTTCTCCACCTCGCCGCGCGCCACGCCGACCGCCAGGTCCACCCCGGCCCGCCCGGCGGTCACCGCCTCGCCCACCAGCGTCTGCAGGGACCGCGCCGACGGCGGGAACTGCTCGTTCAGCCGGCGCTCCACGTCGGTGACGTCGATCCCGCCCTTCTCCAGCAGACCGGCCGCCGTCCCGAGGACCCGCTTGCCGACCTCCTCCACCAGTACGGCGGCGGCCTCCACCGCTTCTCGCACCGTCTTCGGCAGCATCCGGGTGCCTCCCATTCGCCTGCACGCATCGCGTCGACGCCGTCGGTGCCCGGGCGAATCCGGGCATCCCACCGACGACGCTACCGCCAAAACCCTCCTGCGGTACCGTGGCCGCCAGTCACCCGCCGCCGAGCACGGCCCGTACAGGGGAGTGGACCCGCCGCCATGGCCAACGCCGAGGAGTGCCGCGAGGCGCTCGAACAGCTCAGCCGGAACATCGCCAAGTCCAACGGCGACGTCCGCAAGGCCGCCGAACTGGACCGCTCGCTGAGCTGCCGGATCACCGACCTCGACCTGACCTTCACCGGCCGGCTGCGCGACGGCAGCATCCAGGACCTCGGGCACGCGCCCGGAGCCCCCACCGAAAAAGCCGACATACGACTCACCATGTCGAGCGACGACCTGGTCGCGGTGGTCGGCGGACGCCTCGGTTTCGCCTCCGCCTGGGCGGGCGGCCGGATCAAGCTGGAGGCCGGCTTCCGCGACCTCCTGCGGCTGCGCACCCTGCTCTGACCCCGGCCGGACCGGGTCCGGACCGACGCTGCGGTCCGGACCCGGCGGGCACCGGCTCAGAACCCCAGCTCGGCCAGCGCCTTCCGCCCGTCCACCGGCTCGCCGGCCGCGTCCAGCGCCGTCCACGCCGCCGCGCAGAGCGCCCGCAGCCCGTCCCAGCGGTCCGCCCCGTCGCCTTCCAGACGCAGCACGCCGTCCTCGGCCACCGCGACCCAGCCGCCGCAGCCGAAACCGCCGCCGGCCACCGCGTCCACCGGCGCATGCGCGGTCAGCAGCCCGCGCAGGTCCTCCGCCAGGTAGGTCGGCCGGTGCTCGACCGGCGCCGCCAGCAGCTGCCCGGCCGTGGTCACCCCCGTGAACACCAGCAGGCTGTCCACCCCGCCGTTGAAGGCGCCCTCGATGTCGGTGTCCAGCCGGTCCCCGACCACCAACGGCCGCTTCGCGCCCGTCCGCAGCACCGTCTCCCGGTGCATCGGCGGCAGCGGCTTGCCCGCCACCTCCGGCTCCACACCGGTCGCCGCACGCACCGCCGCGACCAGCATCCCGTTGCCCGGCGCGATCCCGCGCGCGGTCGGCACCGTGACGTCCGTGTTGGACGCCACCCACGGCAGCCCGGACTGCACCGCGTACGAGGCCTCCGCCAGGTGCGTCCAGCCCACCGAGGCGTCGAAGCCCTGGACGACCGCCTGCGGCTCCTCGGCCAGCGTCCGGACGGCCAGCAGGCCGCGCTCGGCCAACGCCTCCTCCAGCCCCAGACCGCCCACCAGCAGGACCTTCGCCCCGGCCGGCAGCTTCTCCGCGAGCACCCGGGCCGCGGCCTGGGCGGAGTTGATCACGTCCTCCGGTTCGGCCGGCACCCCCAGCTCGGTCAGGTGCGCCGCCACCACCCGGGGCGGACGGGACGCGTTGTTGGTCACGTACGCCAACCGCATCCCCGTCTCCCGGGCGACCGCCAGCGAGTCCACGGCGTGGTCGATCGCGTTCGGTCCGGCGTACACCACACCGTCGAGGTCCAGCAGTGCCGTGTCGTACGCCTCGGTCAAGGGCAGCTCGCTGCCGCCCGGGGCGCTCCGTCGTACGGTGGTGGCCGTCTCGGTCATGCCTGCTCTACCTCACTCATCGCGTCGGTCGTACTCGTCGGTCGGGCGCGTCACACCGGACTCACTCGGCACGCCGGTCCCGCTCATCGGTCGGTTCCCGGCTCTCCCTGGTTCCCGGCTCCTGCGCGGACGCCCGGTTACCGGCCGCCTCCGCGGGCTCCGACGGGCCGTCGGAGCCGCGCGGCGGCTCCAGATAGCCCGGCGCCCCCGGCACCAGCGGGCCGAACGCCCCGGCCCGGGCGGCCAGGGTCGCCCGGGTCTGCCGCAGTGCGGCCCGGTAGTGGTCGGTGTCCGGCCGCATCGCCACGGCCAGCGAGAGGTGCTCGGCGGAGGTCTCGAAGTCCCCGAGCCTCGCCGCCGCCACCCCCCAGCCGAACTGAGCGTAGTCGTCCGAGGGATCGGCCAGGGCCACGGCCCGGAAGTTCTCCAGCGCCGCCGCGTACGACCCGGCGTCGAACTGCGCCCGGGCCAGCATCTCCCGGATGCTGCGCGAGCCCGGCTCCGCGGCGGCCGCCCGGGTCAGCAACTGCTCGGCCGCCGCCGGGTTGCCCTGTGCGAGGAGCTTCCCGCCCCGGCGGAACCACTCGTAGACGTCCCCGGCCGGCTCCCCCGGCCGCCCCTGCTGCTCCGGCAGGCCCCCGCCTCCGGCGGCCCCGTCGATCCGCTCGTTGCGATCGTTCACACCGAACCTCGCCCTCGGTCACGACACCCGCCCACCGGACCGGCACGGGTGTTCCGATCTCTGAACAACGCGTACCCGATTACGATGCCCAGAATGAGCTCACCCAGTGCAGAAAGCGGAGCGGAGTCTCCGCAGGGCGGCCCCGGCAATCCCGGACACGTCGCCACCGCCGGTCTGTCCCTGTCCCCCTTCCGCGGCCTGAGGTACGACCCCGACCGGGTCGGCGCACTGGCCGCCGTGACCTCACCGCCGTACGACGTCGTCGACCCCGGCCGCCGGCTCGACCTGGAGACCGCCGACCCGCACAACGTGGTCCGGCTGATCCTGCCGAGACCCGAGCCCGACGACACCGGGGACCGCCCCGACCGCGACACCCGCTACCGGCACGCCGCCCGGCTGCTGCGCGAGTGGCAACGCGAGGGCGTCCTGGCCGCCGACCCCGAGCCGGCGCTCTACGTCTACGAGCAGCGGGTACCCGCCGGCGACGACACCCCCGAGCTGCTGCAGCGCGGCCTGATCGGCGCCCTCGCGGTGAGCGGCAGCGAGGCCGGCGTGGTCCTCCCGCACGAGGACGTGATGCCCCGCCCGGTCGCCGACCGCGTCGGGCTGATGCGCACCACCCGGGCCAACCTCGAACCGCTGCTGCTCACCTACCGCGGCGACGGCCGGGCGGCCGGAGTGGTCGAACGGGCCGTCCTGGGCGGCCCGGTGCTCACCACGACCACCTCCGACGGCACCCACCACCGGCTCTGGGCCGTCACCGACCCCGCCGAGATCGCCGAGATCACCCGCGACCTGGCCACCTGCCGGGCGCTGATCGCCGACGGCCACCACCGCTGGGAGATGTACCTGCGGCTCCAGCGCGAGCACCGCCACCTCCCGCGCAGCCCCTGGGACCGCGGCCTGGTCCTGCTGGTCGACACCGCCCGCTACCCCCTGCGGGTCCGGGCGATCCACCGGGTGCTGTACCGCCTTCCGGTGGCCGAGGCCCTGGAGAAGCTCGGCGACCAGTGGCAGGTCAAGGAGATCCCCGGCCCGCTCGACACCGCGCTGCAGGCCCTGGCCGAGCAGAAGCAACACGGCGGCAGCGGCTTCGTGCTCACCGGCGGGGACGGCGTCTACTGGCTGGTCGGCGAGCCCGACGAGGCCCTGCTCGACGCCACCGTGCCGCAGGACAAGCCCGAGGAGTGGCGCCACCTGGACGCGACCGTCCTGCACGCCACCCTGCTCGACCACACCTGGCGGGTCCCCGACGGGCCGGACGACATCGGCTACCTGCACACCGCCACCGCCGCCGAACGCGAGGCCGCCCGCAGCGGCGGGACCGCCGTGCTGCTGCATCCGGTGCGCGAGAGCGTGGTCCGCCGGCTCGCCGAGCAGGGCGTCACCATGCCCCGCAAGTCCACGTCCTTCGGCCCGAAACCGGCCACCGGGCTGGTCCTGCGCAACCTCGAACTGGGCTGAGCCCCGGGAGCGGAAGTCACCGGAAAGCAGTGAGGCCCTGCCGCACCCCGGGAAATCCCCGGGGGCGGCAGGGCCCCACGCGGGCCTACCGCCTCCGCTTCCGACTACTAGG
>NZ_JBHXKE010000057.1:0-41315 GCF_042722765.1 Kitasatospora sp. NPDC058406 | reverse complement strand
CTGGCGGTCGGCCCGCCCCCCCCGCCCCTGCGGGCCCCCCGCGCCGGGGGGCCGTTCGTCGTACCGCGGGGCCGCCGCCCGCCCGGCCCGGCGCGGCGTGTGGACGACGAGCGCCTCCCGGCACGGGCCGGGAGGCGCTCGGTCGTGCGTGCGGTCGGTCAGGCGTCGATGCCGGCGGCGGCGGCCAGGTCGCGCTTGACGGCGGCGAGGAGGGCGGCGGCCCGCTCCCGGGCCGGGGCGAGGTCCGCGGCGGTGGCGACCGGGAGGACGACCTCCAGGTAGCACTTGAGCTTGGGTTCGGTGCCGGAGGGCCGGACCACGATGCGGGCGGAGCGGACGGTGTCCCCGGCCAGGTAGTAGCGCAGGCCGTCGGTGGCCGGCAGGTCGGCGGAGCCCTCGGTGAGGTCGTCGGCGCGGGTGACGGTCAGCCCGGCCAGCTCGGCGGGCGGCTGCTCGCGCAGGCGGCGCATGGCGTCGGCGATCAGCGCGAGGTCCTGGACCCGGACGGAGAGCTGGTCGGTGGCGTGCAGGCCGTGCTCCAGCGCCAGGTCGTCCAGCAGGTCGGTGAGGGTGCGGCCGGACCGCTTGAGGGTGGCGGCCAGTTCGGCGACCAGCAGGGCGGCGGTGATGCCGTCCTTGTCGCGGACGCCCTCGGGGTCGACGCAGTAGCCGAGCGCCTCCTCGTAGCCGTAGCGCAGGCCCTCGGCACGGGAGATCCACTTGAAGCCGGTGAGGGTCTCGGCGTAACCGAGCCCGGCGGCCTCGGCGATCCGGCCGAGCAGCGAGGAGGAGACGATGGTGGTGGCGAAGGTGCCGGCGGCCTGCTTGGCGACCAGTGCGGCACCGAGCAGCGCGCCGACCTCGTCGCCGCGGAGCATCCGCCAGCCGTTGGTGCCGCTGCCGGCGCCGCCGTTGGCCGGGACGGCCACCGCGCAGCGGTCGGCGTCCGGGTCGTTGGCGATGACGAGGTCGGGGCCGACCGAGGAGGCGGTGCGGAAGGCGAGGTCCATCGCCCCCGGCTCCTCCGGGTTGGGGAACGCGACGGTCGGGAAGTCGGGGTCGGGCTCGGCCTGCTCGGCGACCACGGTGGGCGCGGGGAAGCCGGCCCGGCGCAGGGCGGCGACGAAGGTGTCGCGGCCGACACCGTGCATCGGGGTGTAGACGACGTCGAGGTCGCGCGCGCCGTGCGGGTCGACGATGGAGGCGGCCCGGTCGAGGTAGGCCTCGACGACGGACTCGTCGACGGTCTCCCAGCCGCTCCCGGCGAGCGGGACGTCGGTGAGCGAGCCGATGGCGTCGATCTCGGCGGCGATGCCGGCGTCGGCGGGCGGGACGATCTGCGAGCCGTCGCCGAGGTAGACCTTGTAGCCGTTGTCCTGCGGCGGGTTGTGGCTGGCGGTGACGGTCACGCCGGCGGCGGCGCCGAGGTGGCGGACGGCGTAGGCGAGCACCGGGGTGGGCAGCGGGCGCGGGAAGAGCGCGGCGCGAAGGCCGGCTCCGACCACCACGGCGGCGGTGTCGCGGGCGAAGTCGTACGACTTGTGACGGGCGTCGTAGCCGATGACGACGAGGTCGCCGAGGCCCTGCTGCTTGACGTAGGCGACCAGGCCGGCGGCGGCCCGGATGACCACGGCGCGGTTCATCCGCATCGGGCCGGCGCCGAGTTCGCCGCGCAGCCCGGCGGTGCCGAACTGGAGGCGGCCGGCGAAGCGGTCGGCGAGATCGGACCAGGCGAGCTTCGCCCGGGACTCGGCCTCCGGGTCCTCGGCGTCGGCGAGCAGCGCGGACAGCTCCTCGCGGGTCTGCGGGTCCGGGTCCTCGGCCAGCCAGGTCCGGGCCCGGGCGAGGAGGTCGGTGGTGGTTGCCTGCGTCATGGCTGCAGCTCCATCGGGAAGTGCGTCGGTGGTACGGCCGGAGGGGCGAGCGAGGCCGGGTGGCCGGAGGGTTCCGCGTGACGTGCCTGGGGTTCTGCCGGACGTGCGGGGGGAGGGGCGCATGCGGACGGGGCCCGCGGGCGGACGTGATCAGCGGATCGGTCGATCAACGGATCACGGTCGCTCGCGGACCCCGTCGCCCGGGCGGCGTACGCCGGACGCCCGGTGTGGGGCGGGCGTCCGGTACGGGCCGGAGCGGCTCAGATCCGGTCGAGGACCTTCGCCAGCAGCGCGCCCATCCGCTCGGCGGAGGCCTTGCCGGCCTCCAGCACCTCGGCGTGGTTGAGCGGCTCGCCGGTCATGCCGGCCGCCAGGTTGGTGACCAGGGAGATGCCGAGCACCTCGGCGCCGGCCTCGCGGGCGGCGATGGCCTCCAGGGTGGTCGACATGCCGACCAGCTCGCCGCCGATCACCCGGGCCATGTTCACCTCGGCCGGGGTCTCGTAGTGCGGGCCGCGGAACTGGACGTAGACGGCCTCGTCGAGCGTCGGGTCGACCTCGCGGCACAGGTCGCGCAGCCGCTTGGCGTAGAGGTCGGTGAGGTCGACGAAGTTGGCGCCGACGATCGGGGAGTCCGCGGTCAGGTTGATGTGGTCGCTGATCAGGACCGGCTGGCCGGGGACCCAGCCGTGCCGCAGGCCGCCGCAGCCGTTGGTCAGCACGATGATCCCGCAGCCGGCCGCGGCGGCGGTGCGCACGCCGTGGACGACGGTCGCGACGCCGTGGCCCTCGTAGTAGTGGTTGCGGCCGAGGAAGATCAGCGCGCGCTTCTCGCCGATCTTCACCGAACGGATCGTGCCGGCGTGGCCGGCCACGGCGGGGGCGGGGAAGCCCGGCAGGTCGGTGACCGGGAACTCCGCGACCGTCTCGCCGAGGGCTTCGGCGGCCGGCACCCAGCCGGAGCCCATCACCAGGGCGACGTCGTGGCGCTCGGCACCGGTCAGCTCGCGGAGGCGCTCGGCGGCGGCCTGAGCGGCGGCGTAGGGGTCGGCGGAGACGACCGACTGAGGAGATGCGTTCACACGACCGAGGATAGACGGGAAACGGCTACGCGCGTAGAAAATCCTGGTACGACGTGCCGGATCGTTACCCGGATGGCGTGAACGTACAGCTCCGGGACACCTGGCGGGGGGTGCGACCCGGAGCAAGGCACAAACCCGGTGGCGAGCCGCGGGCCCGGCGGGCGTCACGGGCGGGCGGGCCGCGGGGCGGAGCGGGCCGCGGGCCCGGTCGGCGGGCCGGGGGGGGCGGGCCCCGCGAAGGGGGCGGGGGGCGGTCCGGAGGAGTAGTGCGGGCGGCGGGGGACCGCCACCCCGGGGGCCCGGGGGGAGGCGGCCGGCGGGCGGGTGCCCGGGCCGCGCCCCCGGAAGCGGTCAGCAGGGGCGGCGGCGCAGGTCCAGGACGTAGTCGTCGGGGGCGCCGGCGCTCTCCGCCGCGTCCGCGATCAGCCCCAGGTACCGGGCGGCGGGCAGGCCGCCCTCGTAGTCGTTGAGCACGTACGTCCAGACCGGCACGTCGCCGTCCAGGGTCTGCGCGCGCAGCTTGATCTTGCGGTAGATGCCGAGCTGGACGCCCTCCCAGCGGTCGAGCCCCTCCTCGTCCATCGGCGCGACGTCGTAGAGCGAGACGAAGACCTGGTCCTTCTCGTCCTCCACCACCGTGGCCAGCGAACCTTCCCAGCCGAGCTGCTCGCCGCCGAAGGTGAGCCGCCAGCCGGACAGCCACCCCGTGGTGCGCAGCGGTGAGTGCGGGGCGCGGCGGGTCATCTGCCGGGCATCGAGGTTGGTGGCATACGCGGCGTAAAGGGGCATGGGGGGAAGACTACGTTCCTCGGGCGATCGGGCAGAAGCCCCGACCCCGGCGTGGCAGCGCTCCCGGCGTGCGGGACAATGGTGGACGTGACTCGGATCGTGATCATCGGTGGCGGACCCGGCGGATACGAGGCGGCCCTGGTGGCGGCCCAGCTCGGCGCGGAGGTGACCGTCGTCGACCGCGACGGCCTGGGCGGATCGGCGGTGCTCACGGACTGCGTGCCGTCGAAGACGTTGATCGCGACCGCGGAGGTGATGACCACCTTCGACAGCTCGTACGAGGAACTCGGCATCATCGTCGCGGACGACACTCCGCACATCGACAGCCCGGCCCGGGTGGTCGGCGTGGACCTGGGCAAGGTCAACCGCCGGGTGAAACGCCTGGCGATCGCGCAGTCCCACGACATCACCCAGTCCGTCACGCGGGCCGGCGTCTCCGTGCTGCGCGGCCGCGGCCGGCTCGGTACCGGGGGCCAGGCCGTGGACGGCTCCCGCGAGGTGCTGGTGGACGCGCCCGACGGCAGCGTCCAGTCGCTGCGCGCCGACGCGGTGCTGATCGCCACCGGCGCGCACCCGCGCGAGCTGCCGGACGCCCAGCCGGACGGCGAGCGGATCCTGACCTGGACCCAGGTGTACGACCTGGAGGAGCTGCCGCGCGAGCTGATCGTGGTCGGTTCCGGCGTCACCGGCGCCGAGTTCGCCGGTGCGTACCAGGCGATCGGTTCCAACGTCACCCTGGTCTCCTCGCGCGACCGGGTGCTGCCGGGCGAGGACCCGGACGCCGCCGAGGTGCTGGAGGAGGTCTTCCGCCGTCGCGGCATGAACGTGATGAGCCGCTCGCGGGCCGAGAGCGCCAAGCGGATCGGCGACAAGGTGGAGGTGACCCTCTCCGACGGCACGGTGATCGAGGGCACGCACTGCCTGATGGCCGTCGGCTCGATCCCCAACACGGCGGAGATGGGCCTGGAGGAGGCCGGGGTCAAGCTCAACGACTGGGGCCAGATCCAGGTCGACCGGGTGTCCCGCACCTCCGCCCCGGGCGTGTACGCGGCCGGGGACTGCACCGGCGTCTTCATGCTCGCCTCGGTGGCGGCCATGCAGGGCCGGATCGCGATGTACCACGCGCTCGGCGACGCGGTGCAGCCGCTCAACCTGAAGACCGTGGCCTCCAACGTCTTCACCGACCCGGAGATCGCCACCGTCGGCTACACCGCCGCCGACGTGGAGTGCGGCAAGATGGACGCGGTCGAGGTCAAGCTGCCGCTGCGCGGCAACCCGCGGGCCAAGATGCAGGGCATCCGGGACGGCTTCGTGAAGCTGTTCTGCCGCCCGGGCACCGGGATCGTGGTCGGCGGTGTGGTCGTCGCCCCGCGGGCGAGCGAGCTGATCCACCCGATCTCGCTCGCGGTGGACGCCAATCTGACCGTCGAACAGGTGGCCAGCGCCTTCACCGTCTACCCGTCGGTCTCCGGCTCCACCGCCGAGGCCGCCCGCCAGCTCCACATCCGCAAGCGGGACGCGGGCGAATCCTGAGCATCCGGGGCCCAGTTGAGGGCGGTCGCCGTTCGGCGGCCGCCCTTTGCGCAGGCCGGGGCGTCACCCGGACGGCGGGCGCAGTTCCGGGTTGCTGACGGCGCGTATTGTACGGTCACGCGCCGCTCTTGCGTGAGCAATTCCCGCTACTAGCAGCAAACGCCTGAAAGCAGACGGTCACGCACGTTACCGTCGGTTCTGTGTTTGCAGCAGAACGTCGCCAGTTGATCCTCGAAATGGTGCGCGCCAACGGAGCGGTCTCGCTCCGGGAACTGGCCCGCGTCGTCCAGACCTCCGAAGTGACCGTGCGCCGCGACGTACGGGCACTGGAGGCAGAAGGGCTCCTCGACCGCCGGCACGGCGGCGCGGTGCTCCCCGGCGGCTTCAGCCGCGAACCCGGTTACCCGCAGAAGACCCACCTCTCCGCCGCAGAGAAGAGCGCCATCGCCGATCTCGCAGCGGGCCTGGTGGAGGAAGGTGACGCCGTTGTCGTCGGCGCCGGTACCACCACCCAGGAGCTGGCCCGCCGGCTGGCCCGGGTGCCCGGGCTGACGGTGGTCACCAACTCGCTGCTGGTCGCCCAGGCGCTGGCGCACGCCAACCGGGTGGAGGTGGTGATGACCGGCGGTACGCTGCGCGGCTCCAACTACGCCCTGGTCGGCAGCGGCGCCGAACAGTCGCTGCACGGGTTGCGGGTGTCCAAGGCGTTCATCTCGGGCAGCGGACTGACCGCCGAGCGAGGCCTTTCGACCACGAACATGCTCTCCGCGAGCGTGGACCGGGCGTTGGTGCAGTCGGCCGCCGAGGTGATCGTCCTCGCCGACCACACCAAGCTCGGCGCGGACACCATGTTCCAGACCGTCCCGACCGAGACCATCACCCGGCTGGTCACCGACGAGCAGGCGACCGCCGACGACGCCACCGCGCGGGAGCTGGACGCGCTGGCCGACTGCGGGGTGCAGATCGACCTCGCGCCGCTCGGCACCCCGCCGACCGGTGACGCCCCGGTGCACGGCACCGGCAGCGGTCCCGTCCACCAGACCCAGCCGGGCCCGATGGCCCGCCGGGCGGCCCCGCCCCCGGGCGGCGCCCCGCTGCCCGGCCAGCGCCGCCCGGGCACCCACGGCCCCGGGGGACCGGGCGGTCCGGGCGGCCCGCTGCCGGCCAGACTCGCCGAGCTGGGCCTGCCGCGCGGGCGGTGACCCGCCGCCGGAAACGGCACCGGTCCGCACACCCTGGGGGGCGTACGGACCGGTGACGCAACGGGTGGACGTCAGTCCTTGATCTCGCAGAGCGCGGCGCCGCTGGAGACGCTGGCACCCACCTCGGCCTTGAGGCCGACGACGGTGCCCGCCTTGTGGGCGTTCAGCGGCTGCTCCATCTTCATCGCCTCCAGGACGACGATCAGCTCGCCCTCCGCGACGACCTGGCCCTCCTCGACGGCGACCTTGACGATGGTGCCCTGCATCGGAGAGGCCAGCGTGTCACCGCTGACGGCCGAACCGGCCTTCTTGGTACCCACCCGGCGCTTGGCCTTCGCGGCCCCCGCACCGGCCGCCGGGGCGGTGGAGACGCCCAGCGAGGACGGCAGCGAGACCTCGATCCGCTTGCCGCCGACCTCGACGACCACGGTCTCCCGGCCCTCGGCCTCCTCGCCGTCACCGGCGGCACCGGCGAACGCGGGGATGGTGTTGTCGAACTCGGTCTCGATCCACCGGGTGAAGACCTGGAACGGGCCCTCGCCGCCGTGCACCTCGGGGGCGAACGCGGGGTCGGTGACCACGGCCTGGTGGAACGGGATGGCGGTGGCCATGCCCTCGACCTTGAACTCCGCCAGCGCGCGCCGCGCCCGCTCCAGCGCCTGCTTGCGGTCGCGGCCGGAGACGACCAGCTTGGCCAGCAGGGAGTCCCAGGCCGGGCCGATGACCGAACCGGTCTCGACACCCGAGTCCAGCCGGACGCCCGGGCCGGACGGCGGGGCGAACAGCGTCACGGTGCCCGGCGCCGGGAGGAAGTTGCGGCCCGGGTCCTCGCCGTTGATCCGGAACTCGAAGGAGTGACCGCGGACCTCCGGGTCGTCGTAGCCGAGCTCCTCGCCGTCGGCGATCCGGAACATCTCCCGGACCAGGTCGATGCCGGTGACCTCCTCGGTCACCGGGTGCTCGACCTGCAGACGGGTGTTGACCTCCAGGAAGGAGATCGTGCCGTCCAGCGCGACCAGGAACTCGCAGGTGCCGGCGCCCTGGTAACCGGCCTCCTTGAGGATGGCCTTCGAGGACCGGTACAGCTCGGCGTTCTGCTCGGGGGTCAGGAACGGCGCGGGCGCCTCCTCGACGAGCTTCTGGTGCCGGCGCTGCAGCGAGCAGTCACGGGTGGAGACGACCACGACGTTGCCGTGCTTGTCCGCCAGGCACTGGGTCTCGACGTGCCGGGGGTTGTCCAGGTAGCGCTCGACGAAGCACTCGCCGCGCCCGAAGGCGGCGACCGCCTCGCGGACCGCGGACTCGAACAGCTCCGGGATCTCCTCCAGGGTGCGGGCGACCTTGAGGCCGCGGCCGCCGCCGCCGAAGGCCGCCTTGATGGCGACCGGCAGGCCGTGTTCCCGGGCGAACTCGACGACCTCGTCCGCACCCGCGACCGGGTCGGGCGTGCCGGCCACCAGCGGGGCACCGGCGCGCTGCGCCACGTGCCGGGCGGTGACCTTGTCCCCGAGATCGCGGATGGCCTGCGGCGGCGGGCCGATCCAGGTGAGGCCCGCGTCGAGGACGGCCTGGGCGAAGTCGGCGTTCTCCGACAGGAAGCCGTAGCCGGGGTGGACGGCGTCCGCACCCGAGTCGGCGGCGGCCTGGAGGACCTTCGCGATGTCCAGGTAGCTGGTGCCGGGGGTGTCGCCGCCCAGCGCGTAAGCCTCGTCGGCCGCGCGGACGTGCAGCGCATCCCGGTCCGGCTCGGCGTAGACGGCGACGCTGGCGATACCGGCGTCCGAGCAGGCACGGGCGACGCGGACGGCGATTTCCCCGCGGTTGGCGATGAGCACCTTGCGCACTGTGGCTCCCTTCTTGAACCTCGTTGAGTTTATGGATTCCTGGGCAGTACCGGCGAGTAGCCCCAGGTTGTGAACTATCCCACACGGAGGGTGATGCGTCCGGACGGGTGGTGGGCGGCCCGGCGGAAGTCTCTGCAGGTGACGGCAGGTGGGTCGGAGGGCGTCCGGTGCTTGCGGACGGTGACGCAGTGTCCCGGCGGGGCCGTGGCGGGGCGGTGGGCTTGGCCACACTCCGGCGGTTCGCGAGCCGCGCCCGGGCGTTCCTCAGGGAGTCGGCGCCGGGGCGGGGGCGGTGGAGGCGGGGGCACCGGCGGCCGGGGCGGTGGAAGCGGGGGCGGCGGAAGCGGGGGCGCCGGAAGCGGGGGCGCCGGCGGCCGGGGCGGGCGCGGCCGGGGTGGGCGCGCGCTCCAGGGCCTGGGCGGTCACGTCGGCGACCTGCTCGACCACGTCCGGTCCGTACGCCTGGGGGTTGACCACCCGCAGGAGGAGGGCGAACGTGCCGTCCGCGCCGTGGCGGCGGGCCAGCCGGCGGTGGTGCGCCACGAGGTGGCGGACTCCGGCCTGGTTGGCGACCCCGGTCTGGCCGGAGATCAGGAAGACCGGGCGGCCACCCCCGGGAGTGGCCAGCCGGGCCAGCAGGACGTGGACCCCGGCTTCCCAGTCGGCGGTGTAGGAGCGGCCGCCGACGGTGATCACGTTGTCGGCCGCTTCGGGGCCGCTGGATATCGTCACCCCGGGCAGGCCCCAGGCGAGGTGGGCGGCCATCCGGTCGTTGGAGACGGGGCCGCCGAAGCAGAGCTCGGTCTTGGCGCCGAGGCTGCGCGGCGCGGCGTCGTGCGCGACCAGGTCGGCCTGCGAGCCGCACTCCTTCACCAGGGCGGCCAGCTCCATCAGCGCGTAGGCGTCGCGCCGGGTGACGGTGCGGGGGTGTGCGCCGGTGCCGATGCTGCGGTTGACCACGATCAGGCACTCGCCGCCGGCCGGCAGGCCGAGGAAGGCCCTGGTCCGTTCCAGCCGCCGTCTTCGGCGCAGGCTCTGGCCGAGCCACCCGATCGTGGCGCTGAGCGCGCTGGCGACCAGCCCCAGCAGCACGTTGAGCAGACTGTCGGTCATCCGCCCATCACCTCCCCGTTCGAACGGTGCCGGTCAGCCTAGCGGTGGGCAGGCCGGTGGCCCCGGTCCGGACCGTCGACGGTGCCGGAGCGCACTTCTAGCGTGCATCAGATGAGGCAAGCAACGGGGAAGTTGGCGTTAATAGCACTCGTCTTTGGCGCACTGACGACGGCCGGGTGCAGCAGTTCGGGCACGGGCGGAGCGGCGGGCCCGCCGCCGGTCGCCGCCGTGGTCCCGCTCAGCGGCCCGGCCCGCTTCGGCGCGGATACCGGGCGGGCGCCCGCCGCCGCGACCTCCCCGGTCAGGCAGCCGAAGCCCTGCCCGGGCTCGAAGTACGGCGCCGAGCTGCTCGGGGCGGCGCGTTCACCCCGGCCGGCGGCCGACGTCAGACCCAGAGGTCGGTGATCCGGACGTCCAGTTCGGCGAGCAGGCCGCGCAGCAGCGGCAGCGAGAGGCCGATGACGTTGCCCGGGTCGCCGTCGATGCCCTCGACGAACGGCGCCGAGCGGCCGTCCAGGGTGAACGCGCCGGCCACGTGGAGCGGTTCGCCGGTGGCGATGTAGGCGGCGACCTCGGCGTCGTCGGGGGTGCCGAAGCGGACGGTGGTGGAGGCCGTGGCGGAGGCCTGTCGCCCGGTGACGGAGTCGATGACGCAGTGGCCGGTGCGCAGCACGCCGGCGCGGCCGCGCATCGACTGCCAGCGGGCCAGCGCCTCGGTGGCGTCGGCGGGCTTGCCGAGCGCCAGGCCGTCCAGCTCCAGCACCGAGTCGCAGCCGATCACCAGTTCGCCCTCGGTGAGTGTGGCGGCGACGGCCTTGGCCTTGGCCTCGGCGAGGACGAGGGCCAGCTCGGCGGGGGTGGCGGCGGTGAGGGCGTCCTCGTCGACGCCGCTGACCACCACGCGCGGGTCGAGGCCCGCCTGGCGCAGCAGCCCGAGGCGGGCGGGGGAGGCGGAGGCGAGCACGAGGGTGCGGCGGTCGGTCATGCCCACCAGCGTAGAGGGGCGGTCCGGTCGGCCGAGCGGAGCGTCGCGTTCAGAGCATCAGCAGCACGGCGATCAGCAGGGTGAGGGCGGCGAGCACGTGGCCGGCCCGGTGCAGCCTGCGCTGCATTCGCTGGGCTTCCGGGGACGGCTCGTCGCGGGGATCTGACCAGAGCACTCCTCCAGGGTGCTCCGCGGGGCTGCCGGGACGCCTGAGTATCCGTACTCAGGTTTCGGGGCAATCCGGACGTTCGCCGGGCGTGCCTCCTGGCGGGGAGCGCCCGGAGCTGCTATCCGGCCCAGCCGGAGGTGCGCCAGGCGTTGGCGCCCGGGCGCGGGGCGGTCCGGAGCCGGCGGGCGCGGTCGTTCCAGGGGGAGTCCGGGCCGGCGCCGGCCCGGCGGGTCGCCTCGGCGGCGGCCTGCGCGGCGGCGGCCCGGGCCTGGACCACCGCCAGGACGGTGGCCAGCTCCTCGGGGGTCGGCTGCCCGTGCAGCACGTGGATCGGGGCCATGCTCAATCCTCTCGCGATCCTCTCGGAGCGGGCGACTACAGCGGGATGTTGCCGTGCTTCTTCGGCGGCAGCGTCTCGCGCTTGCCGCGCAGCGCGCGCAGGCCGCGGACGATGTGCCGGCGGGTCTCGCTCGGCGCGATGACGGCGTCCACGTAGCCGCGCTCGGCCGCGAGGTACGGGTTGAGCAGGGTGTCCTCGTAGGAGGCGATCAGCTCGGCCCGCTTCGTGTCGACGTCGTCCGCCTCGGCCAGCTCGCGCCGGTGCAGGATGTTGACCGCGCCCTGGGCGCCCATCACCGCGATCTGCGCGGTCGGCCAGGCCAGGTTGAGGTCGGCGCCCAGGTGCTTGGAGCCCATGACGTCGTACGCGCCGCCGAAGGCCTTGCGGGTGATCACGGTGATCAGCGGGACGGTGGCCTCGGCGTAGGCGTAGATCAGCTTGGCGCCGCGGCGGATGATGCCGTCCCACTCCTGCTCGGTGCCGGGCAGGAAGCCGGGCACGTCGACGAAGGTCAGCACCGGGACGTTGAACGCGTCGCAGGTGCGGATGAACCGGGCGGCCTTCTCGCTGGCGGCGATGTCCAGGCAGCCGGCCAGGTCCATCGGCTGGTTCCCGACGATGCCGACCGCGTGGCCCTCGACCCGGCCGAAGCCGGTGATGATGTTGCCCGCGTACAGCGGCTGGGTCTCCAGGAACTCGCCGTCGTCGAGGATGTGCTCGATCACCCGGTGCATGTCGTACGGCTGGTTCGCCGAGTCCGGGACCAGGGTGTCGAGTTCGAGGTCCTCGTCGGTGATCGCGAGGTCCGCCTCCTCGGGGAAGGACGGCGGGTCGGAGAGGTTGTTGGAGGGCAGGTACGAGAGCAGGCTCTTGACGTACTCGACCGCCTCCTTCTCGTCCGCGGCCAGGTGGTGCGCGTTGCCGGACTTGGTGTTGTGGGTGTGCGCGCCGCCCAGTTCCTCCATGCCGACGTCCTCACCGGTGACGGTCTTGATCACGTCGGGGCCGGTGATGAACATGTGCGAGGTCCGGTCGGCCATCACCACGAAGTCGGTGATCGCGGGGGAGTAGACCGCGCCGCCCGCGCAGGGGCCCATGATCAGCGAGATCTGCGGGATCACGCCCGAGGCGTGCACGTTGCGGCGGAAGATCTCGCCGTACAGGCCGAGCGAGACCACGCCCTCCTGGATCCGGGCGCCGCCGGAGTCGTTGATGCCGATCACCGGGCAGCCGGTCTTCAGCGCGAAGTCCATGACCTTGACGATCTTCTCGCCGAACACCTCGCCCAGCGAGCCGCCGAACACGGTGAAGTCCTGCGCGAAGACGGCGACCTGGCGGCCGTCGACGGTGCCGTACCCGGTGACCACGCCGTCGCCGTACGGGCGGGTCCGCTCCTGGCCGAAGTTGGTCGAGCGGTGCCGGGCGAACTCGTCGAACTCGACGAAGGACCCCTCGTCCAGCAGTTCCGCGACCCGCTCACGGGCCGTCAGCTTGCCCTTGGCGTGCTGCTTCTCCACCGCCTTGGCGGAACCGGAGTGCACCGCCTCGTCGAGCCTGCGCCGGAGGTCGGCGAGCTTGCCGGCGGTGGTGTGCGGGTCGTACGGCGCCTCGGTCATCCGGTGGCTCTCCCTGCTCCTTGGCCGCGACCTGTTTCGGGGTCGCGCGGGCCGGGTGGGGATCCGCGCGGATGAGGGCAGGGCGGCGCTACGAACTACCGTTGGGTAGCGTAGTCATCGCTGACGGTTTCCCGTTATGGCCAGCGACACAGTGTGGTCGGCCGCCGTTCTGCGGGACAATGGGGCGGCCTAGGGCCTCTAGGGTGTGCCGCATGACCTCCGACACCCCCCGCCGCAGTGGACTGCGCGGCTTCGGCCATGCCGGGCCGTCGCCGTGGACCGACCTGGACCGCCCGCCGCTGGACGCCGAGGCGCTCCGCCGGGACCTGCTGGTCCCGGGCGGGTTGTGGACCGGGCTGGACGTCGTCGACGAGACCGGCTCCACCAACACCGACCTCGCCGCCCGGGCCCGGGACGGCGCCCCGCAGGGCGCGGTGCTGGTCGCCGAGGCGCAGCGGACCGGGCGCGGACGGCTGGAACGGCAGTGGACGGCGCCCGCCCGTTCGGGGCTCTTCCTCTCCGTCCTGCTTCGCCCGGACGGGGTACCCGTCGAGCGGTACGGCTGGCTGCCGATCCTGGTCGGCGTCGCGGCGGCGAGCACGCTGAGCCGGGTCGCCGAGGTGGAGGTCGGCCTGAAGTGGCCCAACGACCTCCAGGTCGGGATCGACGGGGCGGAGCGCAAGCTGGGCGGCATCCTCACCGAGCTCGGCGGCGGCGCGGTGGTCGCCGGTCTGGGCGTCAACGTCTCGCTGCGCGCGTCCGAGCTGCCTGTCCCCACCGCCGCGTCGCTGGTCCTGGCCGGTGCCGCCGTCACCGACCGGTCCACGCTGCTGCGTGCGCTGCTGCGCGAGTTCGCCGGCCTGTACCGGGAGTGGACGGACGCCGCCGGCGACCCGCACGCCAGCGGACTGCTGAGCGCGTACGCGGACCGGTGCACCACGCTCGGCCGGGAGGTCAGGGTGCTGCTGCCCGGCGACCGCGAACTGGCCGGCGAGGCGGTGGCGATCGACGGGGACGGCCGGCTGGTGGTCCGGACGCCCGACGGTTCGCGGCGGCCGGTCGGCGCGGGCGACGTCGTCCACGTGCGGCCGGAGCCGCGCTGACGGCGACCGGACGCCCGGCGCCGGGGAGCGGCGCCGGAGCGCGGAACCGCCCGGGCCGACGGGAGTCTTCACCACCCCTTGACCCGGGCGGATGCCCCGGATCGCGGGATTCCGTGCGAATATTCCACCTGGCAGCAGTGTGAGGCGCGCCACTGCCCGCCGGGGTGGCGGGCGCGCCCGGACAGGCAGGACACGAGGCGAGTGCGGCGACCGCACGGGGACGGACCGGTGGCAGAGGACGGCAGCAACGGCGGCGCGGCGGGCTCCCACGACCAGACGGGCCCCCACGACCAGACGGTCGCCCTCGACCTGGAACGCCTGATCCTGGACGCGCCGCGACGCTACACCCCGTACCAGGCCGCGCGGGCGGCCGACGTCCCGATGGACCTGGCCACCCGGTTCTGGCGGGCGATGGGCTTCCCGGACATCGGGCAGTCCCGGGCGCTGACCGACGGTGACGTGATCGCTCTGCGCCGGCTGTCCGGGCTGGTCGAGTCGGGGCTGCTGAGCGAGGCGATGGCGATCCAGGTGGCGCGTTCCACCGGTCAGACCACGGCCCGGCTGGCCGGCTGGCAGATGGACACCTTCCTGGAGAACCTCACCCAGTCCGTCGAACCCGGTCTGACCCGCGCCGACGTCGCGTACCCGCTGGTCGAGCTGCTGCTTCCGGAGCTGGAGCAGTTCCTGGTGTACGTCTGGCGCCGCCAGCTGGCCGCCGTCACCGGCCGCGTGGTGCAGGCCGCGGAGGACAACGAGATCACCAGCGGCCGGCTCGCCGTGGGCTTCGCCGACCTGGTCGGCTTCACCCGGCTCTCCCGGCGGCTGGAGGAGGAGGAGCTCGGCGAGCTGGTCGAGACGTTCGAGAACACCTGCTCCGACCTGATCGCCGGCCAGGGCGGCCGGGTGATCAAGACGCTGGGCGACGAGATCCTCTACGTCTCCGAGGACCCGGTGACGGCAGCCGAGATCGCGCTCAGCCTGATCGAGGCGCTGGCCGAGGACGACAGCATTCCCGCGCTGCGGGTGGGCATGGCGTTCGGCACGGTCACCTCGCGGATGGGCGACGTCTTCGGCACCACGGTCAACCTGGCCAGCCGGCTCACCTCGATCGCCCCGAAGGACGCGGTGCTGATCGACGGCGAGTTCGCCGTCGCGCTGGAGCAGAACGGCAGTGTCGCGCCCGCCGACGTCGACGGGCCCGGCCTGGCCGAGGCGCTCGCGGCGGCGGCCGGTTCGCGGCCGGCGGGCGCCCCGGACACCGGGCACCGGTTCAACCTCCAGCCGATGTGGCGCCGTCCGGTGCGCGGGCTCGGGCTGGTCGAGCCGTGGCTGCTCTCCCGGCGGCTGCGGGCGGAGTAGGGCCCGGTTCGGCAGGCCGGAACGGGTTCGGCGCGGCCGTGACGATGCGCAGTGGCCGGAGCTGCCGGAGCTGTCCGACGCTTTCGGAGCGGGCGGAGGCTTTCGGAGCGGCCTGAACGGTTCGGGAGAACGGCCGTCGTGGGTGCCCGTGGGGCGTGGCCGGGTGGTGCGGGGGCGGCGCGGAACGCCGTCGAGCGCCGTACGGACGGAGCGGGGCGCCGCCCGGCGGAGTAGAACCTGCCCGGGCCGGGCACGGTCTTGCCGCAAGCCGAACGGTTGAAAGTCGTACTGCCCTGCGGATCCTCTTCGACAAACGGGGCATAACCGAATGAAACCGCCATAGTCTTGGTGCAAGCGGCCGAATGGGTGCGGCTCCCGGGGGCGGGGTCCCCGGGGCGCGGGCCCGGCGGCCCGCCGCAGGGGACCGAGCAGGACCGAGCACAGGGAGCGAGGCGAGCCGGTGAGCAGTGAGGCGATCATGACGGACCGCGGCTGCGACTGCGACCGGACGCAGCAGCCGCCGGCCCCCGGGGCCCCCGACACGCGGCTGACCTCCGTGGTCGAACTCGCCCAGGACATGGCCGGGGCGCTCACCCCGCTGGAGGCCGTCCGGGCCGCCGCCGCACGCGCCACCGAGGCACTCGGCGCCACCATGGCCGCCGTCTCGGTCTGGGACCGCGAGTCCGGCCGGCTGCGGGTCCTGGTCAACCACGGGGAACTCTCGCCGGGGGAGGAGGAGCTGCCCGAGGACGAGTCCTACCCGGTGGCCGACTTCCCCGAGATCGTCACCTACCTGGAGGAGCGCTGGACCACCGGCCGGCTGCCGCGCGCCTGGGTCCAGACCGCAGACAACAGCCAGCCGCACCCCGGGCACGCGCACCCGACCGCAGGCGCGTACTGCCAGGAACGCGCCGCCGCGCTGCGCCGGCGCGGGCGGGCCTGCTGCGTGGTCGCGCCGATCGTCCTGCACGGGCAGGCCTGGGGCGAGCTCTACCTCGCCCGGGCCACCGGGTCGGCCGGGTTCACCGACGCGGACGCCGACTACGCCACCCTGCTCGCCGCCCAGATCTCGGCCGGCCTCGCCCAGACCGAACGCCTCGCCGACCTGCGCAAGCTCGCCTTCTCCGACCCGCTCACCGGTCTGGCCAACCGGCGTGCGGTGGATGCGCGGCTGGAGAGCGCGCTGGAGGCCCACAACCGGGACAACACCGTGGTCTCGCTGGTGGTCTGCGACGTCAACGGCCTGAAGCGGGTCAACGACCAGCTCGGCCACGAGGTGGGCGACCGGCTGCTGGAGCGCTTCGCCCACCAGCTGTCGCTGGCCGCCGCCAAGCTCCCCGGCAGTCTCGCCGCCCGGCTCGGCGGTGACGAGTTCTGCCTGCTCGCCGAGGGCCAGAAGGCGGACGAGGTGGTCGCCGTCGCCGAGGAGCTGTGCGCCCGGGCGCTCGCCCTGGCCGAGGGCGAGGGCGTCGCCTGCGGGGTCGCCTCCACCGGTGACTCGATCGGCCCGGTCACCACCCCCGACCGGCTCTTCCGGCTCGCCGACGCCGCCCAGTACCGGGCCAAGGCCGCCCGCGCCGCCCACCCGGTGGTCGCCGGACGCAGCCACGGCCCGGGCTTCTCGCCCGACCCGACGGTGCTGCTCGCCGACGCCGCGGACCCGCACCACCGTGCCGACGGGCGCGGCCGACCCGGCGGCCGGGCCGGCTCCGGCGACCGGCGGCGCTTCCGCGGCGCCGCGCACAGTGCCGACCCGGGGCAGTTGCTCACCGCGGTGCTCGCCGCGCTCGACCAGCACGGCAACACCCGCTCCGTGCACCCCGCGGACACCATCGGCAAGCTGGCCGTCGTCGCCGAGATCTCGGCCCGGCTGCTGGACGCGGTCGGTTGGTGGATCTCGTACGTGCCGCCCGGCTCGCAGCTGATGCGCACCGCGCAGCACGCCGTCTACCGGATGACCAGCGGGCCGAGCAGCACCCGGGCGGAGACGCAGCGGGCCCAGATCGAGGCCCCGGACGCCGTCTTCGACCTGCGCCACTACCCGATGACCCGCCGGGCCGTACGCGGCGGGGCCTTCGCCCTGCGGGCCGGCGCGGCGGGCAACGACCCGGCGGAGGAGGCCATGCTGGTGGTCTCCGGCTACCGCGGCATGGTCGCGGCCGGCGGCCAGAACGCGGCCGGCGGGTGGCTGCTGGAGCTGTTCGCGGACGACGCCACCCTCCCGCTGGGCCAGGTCGCCGCGGCGCTGCGCTCCCTGGTCGCCGTCGCCCTCGCCGGCCCGGCCTCGCCCCCGGTGAGCTGAGGGCCGGAGGCGGGGGAGCGGCGGGCGGGCGAAGGGCGGGCGGGGCCGGGCCGTCGGCGCGGTGTGGCGGTTCGGTGACCGGTCTGTTCCGAGCCGGTCGCGGTCCGGTGGCGAGGGCGTTGCGGGACTGGGCGCGGTGGGGCGGGCGTGGGATGGTGTCCGCGGTCGGCGGGCCGTCGGGGCCGCGCCGGATCGGATTCTCGGGGGTTGACTCCTATGCGCGCTCGGTTGACGGGCCTCGTCCTCTCCGCGGTGCTCGCCTTCGGCGGCGGCGCGCTCGCCGCCGCGCCGGCGGCCTCGGCGGCCCCGGTGGTGCGGTCGGCCCCCGCGGCCCCGGAAGCCCCTGCGGCCCGGCAGGCGCCCGCCCCCGTGGTGCCCGCGGCGGCCGGGCAGGCGGGCGTGTCGGCGGAGCGGCACGGGGCGTCGCGGCTGGCCGAGTCGTCGAAGGACAAGTCCAAGAAGAAGAAAAAGAAGAAGAAGGGCCTCGGCCGGATGATGGGCCTGCTGATCGGCGCCGTGCTGGTGCTGACGGTGATCGCCGTGATCATCGTGGTCGTGCTGGTGCTCCGCCGCCGCAACCGCCGCTGAGGTCAGCCGCCGTCCGGCGCTCCGTCGGCCGCTCCGGCCGCTCCGTCCGTCGCTCCGAGCGCGCGCAGGACCGCGGCGACCAGGCGGTCCGCGTACGCGTGGTCGACCGCCCCGAGACCGTGCAGCCAGCGGTAGTACATCGGCCCGTAGAGCAGGTCGACGGCGAGGTCGAGGTCGGTGTCGGCCGGGAGCTGTCCGGCGGTGCGGGCGCTGCGCAGGCGGTCGCGGGTGACCTCCAGCAGGGGGTCCAGCAGCCGTTCGCGGTACTCGCGCAGCAGGTCCGGGTCGACCAGGTACTCGGAGATCAGACCCCGGCCGGTGTTGTCGAAGGCGGGGTCGGTGAGCTCGTCGGCGGTCGGGCGCAGGACGGCGCGCAGGTCGGCGGCGAGATCGCCGGTGTCGGGCAGCGCGAGGCTGCCGCTGGCGTCCTCGCTGACGGCGAGGAAGGCGTCGAAGACGACCGCGCCCTTCGACGGCCACCAGCGGTAGATGGTCTGCTTGCCGACTCCGGCACGGGCGGCGATCTTCTCGATGGTGAGCTTGGCGAAGCCGACCTCGGAGACCAGGTCGGCGGCGGCGGCGAGGATCGCGGCGCGGCTCTGCTGGCTGCGGCGGCTGGGGTCGGGCGCGGTCTGTCGGGACATGGGGCCATCCTAGCGCTACAGCGAGACGAACCGTCTCGTCTTGACGAGTGGCGGGTCGTCAGGTCATGATGAGGGCGTTCCGACGAGACGGATCGTCTCGTCTCACCATCTCGACGAAGGGCACCACCATGACCCGCTCCGCGCACATCGCCATGGTCTCCATCCCGGCCCACGGGCACGTCAACCCGAGCCTCGCCGTCGTCGCCGAGCTCGTCGCCCGCGGCCACCGGGTCAGCTACGTCAACGACGCCTCGTTCGCCGGGCCGGTCGAGGCGACCGGGGCGACGCTCGTGCCGTACCCGACCGCGCTGCCCCTCACCGACGACTCCCAGGTGTGGCTGCAGGACCCGGTGGCGATCCAGAACCTCTTCCTCGACGACGCCGTCGCCATGACCCCGGTGGTCCGCCGGCTCTTCGAGGAGGACCGGCCCGACCTCGTGCTGTACGACATCGCCGGGTTCACCGGGCGGGCGGTGGCCGAGGGGCACGGCGTCCCGGCCCTCCAGCTCTCCCCGACCTACGTCGCCTGGCAGGGCTTCGAGCAGGACATGGCCGAGGTGTTCGAGGCGATCCGCAGCGGCCCCGGCGGGCCCGCGTACATGCGGCGGTTCGCCGACTGGCTGGCCGAGAACGGCACCGTCGTCCGGGACCCGGAGGAGTTCAAGGCCCTCCCGGCCCGCGCGCTCGCCCTGATCCCGCGGGCCCTGCAGCCCAACGCCGACCGGGTCGACCCCGCGCGGTACACCTTCGTCGGCCAGTGCTTCGGCGACCGCTCGCACCAGGGCGGCTGGCAGCGCCCGGAGGGCGCCGAGAAGGTGGTGCTGGTCTCGCTCGGCTCCGCCTTCACCCACCAGCCGGCCTTCTACCGGGAGTGCCTCCGGGCCTTCGGCGACCTGCCCGGCTGGCACGTCGTGCTCCAGATCGGCAAGCACACCGACCTGGCCGAGCTGGGCGAGGTGCCGGCCAACGTCGAGGTGCACCGGTGGGTGCCGCAGTTCGACGTGCTCGCGAAGGCCGACGCCTTCGTCACCCACGCCGGCATGGGCGGCAGCAGCGAGGGCCTCTACCACGGGGTGCCGATGATCGCGGTGCCGCAGGCCGTCGACCAGTTCGGCAACGCGGACAAGCTGGTGGAGCTGGGCGTCGCCCGCCGCCTCGACACGGAACAGGCCACCGGGGAGGCGCTGCGCGCCGCCCTGCTGGAACTGACCGGCGACCCGGAGGTGGCCGCGCGCCTGGACGTGCTCCGCGCCGAGGCGCGCGCCGAGGGCGGCACCGCCCGCGCGGCCGACCTGGTCGAGGCCGAGCTGCGCTGACGCGGGGGCGGGATCCGGGCCCCGGGCGCGCCCTCGCGGGCGGGCCCGGGGCCTCAGGCGATCCGGTCCGGGCGGGTGTACACGTTGGCGCCCTCGCCGCGCAGGAAGCCCACCAGGGTCAGGCCCAGCTCCTCCGCCAGGTCCACCGCCAGCGAGGACGGCGCCGACACGGCGGCCAGCAGCGGGGCGCCGGCCAGCGCCGCCTTCTGGGTCAGCTCGAACGAGGCCCGGCCGCTGACCAGGAGCACGTGCCCGGTCAGCGGGAGCCGTCCCGCGCGCAGCGCCCAGCCGACCACCTTGTCGACGGCGTTGTGCCGGCCGACGTCCTCGCGGGCGCAGAGCAGTTCGCCGCTGACGCCGTCGAACAGGCCGGCCGCGTGCAGGCCGCCGGTGGAGTCGAAGGTCCGCTGGGCGGCCCGCAGCCGGTCCGGCAGCCCGTACAGCAGGGCGGGCGGGACGGTCAGCGGGTCGTTGGCGACCGGGTGGCGGACGTGGGTGCGGACGGCGTCCACGGTGTCCCGGCCGCAGAGGCCGCAGGCGCTGGTGGTGAGCAGGTTGCGGTGGGCGGAGAGCGGCAGCGCCCCGGCGCCGCGCAGCGTCGCGTCCACCACGTTGTAGGTGTTGGCGCCGGCCTCGTCGGTGCCGGCGCAGTAGCGCAGTGCCGCGAGGTCCTCGGAGGCGTGCACCAGCCCCTCGCCGACCAGGAAGCCCGCCACCAGGTCGAAGTCCTGGCCCGGGGTGCGCATGGTGACCGTGAGCGGCTCGCCGCCGAGCCGGATCTCCAGCGGCTCCTCGGCCGCCAGCGCATCCGGCCGGGTGCTCCGCCCGTCCCCCCGCAGCCGGACCACCCGCCGCCGCGCCGTCGCCCGCGTCATCGTGTCGCCGCCTCCTGTGTCCGTCGGTCTGCCTGTCGGTCTGCCTGCCGGTCCGTGCCGTCCGCGCGGTCTGCGCCGTCCGTGCAGGCCGGGGCCGGTCCGTTGTCGTGGCGTGCGCCGTGGGGCGCCCGTCACCCCCCACAGCGTGCGGCACCGGCTGCGGTATCCGAAAATCCAGGTGACCGACCGGTCCGGCGCCGGAGTCCCGGAAGGGCTCAGGTGTTGTCATATCTTCATTCACCTGATGAGATGGTGTATATGGATATGCACAGTGCTGCGGCCCCCCACACGCCGCTCGTCCAGGTCGGCAAGGCCGACGTCAGCGCCGAGGACGTGCTGGCCGTCGCCCGGGGGAACGCCCGGGTCGAGATCGGCCCGGACGCGCTCGCCGAGATGGCGGTCGCGCGCGCCCGGATCGACGCCCTGGCGGCCGAACCCCGTCCCGTCTACGGCGTTTCCACCGGCTTCGGTGCCCTCGCCGTCCGGCACATCAGCCCCGAACTCCGGGCCCAGCTGCAGCGCTCGCTGGTCCGCTCGCACGCCGCCGGGATGGGCCCGGCGGTCGAGCGCGAGGTGGTCCGCGCGCTGGTGTTCCTGCGGATGAAGACGCTCGCCAGCGGTCGCACCGGGGTCCGCCCCCTGGTGGCCCAGACCATGGCCGCGATCCTCAACGCCGGCATCACCCCCGTGGTCCGGGAGTTCGGCTCGCTCGGCTGTTCCGGTGACCTCGCGCCGCTCTCGCACTGCGCGCTCGTCCTGATGGGCGAAGGCGTCGCGACCGGCCCCGACGGCGTCGAGAAGCCGGCCGCCGAGCTGCTCGCCGCCGCCGGCATCGAACCGGTCGAGCTGCTGGAGAAGGAGGGCCTCGCCCTCATCAACGGCACCGACGGCATGCTCGGCATGCTGGTCATGGCCATCGCCGACCTGCAGCGGCTGTTCACCACCGCCGACATCACCGCCGCGATGACCCTGGAGGCGCTGCTCGGCACCGACAAGGTGCTCGCCCCCGAGCTGCACGCCCCGATCCGCCCGCACCCCGGCCAGGCGCTCTCCGCCGCCAACATGCTGGCCGTGCTCAAGGACTCCGGCCTCACCGGCCACCACCAGGACGACGCCCCGCGCGTCCAGGACGCCTACTCGATCCGCTGCGCCCCGCAGGTCGCCGGCGCAGGCCGTGACACCCTCGCCCACGCCGCGCTCGTCGCCTCCCGCGAGCTGGCCGCCTCCGTCGACAACCCGGTGGTGCTGCCGGACGGCCGGGTGGAGTCCAACGGCAACTTCCACGGCGCCCCGGTCGCGTACGTGCTGGACTTCCTCGCCATCGCCGCCGCCGACCTCGGCTCGATCTCGGAGCGCCGCACCGACCGGCTCCTCGACAAGTCCCGCTCGCACGGCCTGCCGGCCTTCCTCGCCGACGACCCGGGCGTGGACTCCGGCCTGATGATCGCCCAGTACACCCAGGCGGCGCTGGTCAGCGAGAACAAGCGGCTCGCCGTGCCCGCCTCGGTCGACTCGATCCCCTCCTCGGCCATGCAGGAGGACCACGTCTCGATGGGCTGGTCCGCCGCGCGCAAGCTGCGCCAGTCCGTCGACAACCTCGGCCGGATCCTCGCCGTCGAACTCACCGCCGCCGCAAGGGCGCTGGAGATCCGCCGGCAGGCCGACGCCAGCGGCACGGTGGCGCCCGCCAGTGCCGCGGCGATGGCCGCCGCCCGCGAGGCGGGGGTCGGCGGCGCCGGCCGCGACCGCTTCCTCTCGCCGGACCTGGAGGCCGCCGCGGCGCTGGTCGCCTCCGGCGACCTGGTGCGCGCGGTGGAGCGGGTCACCGGCCCGCTGGCCTGACGACCCGGTCGTGCGGAGCGCACGGGGCGCTGCTCCGGACCCCGCCGTGGGCCCTGTGGCGGGCTCCGCGACGGGCCCGGCGCCGGACGGGACCGGCCGCCCGAGGCGGCCGGTCCCCCGGCGTGGTCGGCCCGGGGGAGGATCAGTCCCAGTCGCTCCGCACGCTCTCCGCGGCGCGCCGCTCCGCCCGGTCCAGCCGGCGCTCGGCCAGCGCGGCGGACACGTTGACGCCGACGATGCCGGCCCAGCAGACCACCAGTCCCCAGATCCCGCTGGTGCCGCCGGCGATGCCGGACAGCGGGATGCCCAGTGCCATCGAGACGATCGGCACCACCCGGGCGCCCGAACCGTGCGGGCGGTGCGGGCGGCGTCCGGGACCGTGCGGCCGGTGCCCCTCCGCCGGGTCGTAGCCACCGGCGGGGCCGAGCCGCTCCGCGACCCGGCGCTCCACCCGGGCGTCGAGGCGGGCGTCGATCCGGGAGAGGAAGGAATCGACGAGTTCCGACTCGTACTCCTTGCCGAGCTCCTTGCGGGCCTGCAGCGAGGCATCGAGATCGCGCCGCATGTCGTCCTGGCGAGTGTCCATGGCAACCAGGGTGCGCCCACGAGGGCGTGTCGGTCCATCGGTTCGCACCGTAATCCGGGAGGACTAGGGGGGAAATCAGGGTCACCCCCGGGAGGCCGACCCGGTCGCCGGTCCGACCGGTCGCCGCGCGGCCGCCGGACCGACCACGGGGACGGCGGTCGGATCGGCCGTCGGATCGGACACGGGGGCGGCGGTCGGACCGCCGCCCGGTCGGCCGCCGGAGGTCTCACCCGGTGTTCCGGCGTACGAGACGTCTTTGCCAGTGGCAGCCCGCTGCTGCACAGTCATCCGAACAGCTCGCATCCGGAGGTACCGCAATGACCGCCACCGAGGACACCGGCACGGTCGGCCCCTCCGCCCGGCTGCTCCAGCTCTTCGAAGGACACCGGCTCACCCCCACCCAGCGCCGGATCGCGCACTCCCTGGTCCGGCACGCCACCGAGGCCCCGTTCCTCTCCAGCGTCGAGGTCGCGGAACTCGCCGGCGTCAGCCAGCCCTCCGTCACCCGCTTCGCGGTCGCCCTCGGCTACGACGGCTACCCCGCGCTCCGCAAGCAGCTGCGCGAACTCGGCGCCGGCGAACCGGCCGCGCCCGAGACCCCCGCCGACGCCGTCCGCAACGAGCACCAGCAGGCCGTTCTCGCCGAGATCGAGCACCTGCGCCTGCTCGCCGACCTGCTCGCCGACCCCGAACCCATCGCCCGCGCCGCCCGGCTCCTCGCGGCCTCCCGCCCGCTGCCCGTCCTCGGCCTGCGCGCCGCCTCGGCGCAGGCGCGCGGCTTCGCGTACTTCGCGGCCAAGGTGCACCCCGACATCCGGCTCCTCGACGAGGGCGGCAGCATGCTGGCCGACCGCCTCGAACAGGCCGCCGCCGCCGGTGCCACCGCACTGCTCTGCTTCGCCCTGCCGCGTTACCCGCGCGAGCTCATGGAGGCTCTGACGGTCGCCCGGGACTGCGGGCTGACCGTGCTCACCGTGGCGGACAGCGCGTTCGCCCCCGTCGCCAAGCTCTCCGACCTGATGCTCCCCGCCGCCGTCGGGACCAACCTGGTCTTCGACACCGCCTGCGCGCCGATGATGCTCGGGCGCGTGCTGTTGCAGACCATGTGTGACGAACTCCCGGGCGCCGAGGCCCGTTTGGAATCCATCGAGCAGTCGGCCGCGGCGCGCGGGCTCTTTCTGGAGTAGTCGTCACAAACCCGGGCATCCCTCTGTACAGGGGGTGCCGCCATGCGCGTGATCCACGAGATGAAGTTCGTCGGGCGCCTCGCCTCGGGCGCCGACGAGTGGTCCTGCCCGACCTGCGGACGCCGCGTCACCCTGCGCCGTCTGCCCGAGCCCGAACTGACCGTCCTCGATCCGGGCGACGACACCGCCGTGCACGTCGGTGTCATCGAGCCCGACGCCCGCGCGGCCGCCACCGCGGAACGCTACGGTCTCGGCCCCGTCCAGGAGATCCCCCGCCAGCCCCGCCCCGCCGACCCGGACGCCGACGACCGCCGCTGGCTCGCCGAGATCGGCATCGACTGGGACGGCGACGCCGCCGCCTGACGGTGGCCGGCGACACGGGGCGCGGACCGGGAGGCCGGCCGTGCCGCTCGCTCGCCCGGGAGCGGCCGGGCGGGCGGCACGGGTGCGCGGCGGGAGGGCCGTCCGACGTTCCCCGCGTGCTTCCCGCGTGCTTCTCGCGGGGAGGCGGTGACGTCACCGGGGTGCCTCCGGCGGTCCGGGCGCGAAGGCCGGTGCTCCGCTCGACCTCCTCCGCCGTGTCGCGGAGTCCGTCGGGCTGCCCGGTGGCGGCCGTCGTCGTCTCCTCCGCTCCCCGTCGCTGGGCCGAGCGGCTGGTGTTCGCCGGGTTCGGGGTAGCGCTCGGTGGTCGGCCGTGCGGGTGTTGATCGGATGTGCGCAGGTCTGGCCGGAGGCTGAATGTTTGGATATATTCAGCCGAGTAGAGACTGAATGAATTCATCCGTAGGGAGGCTGGACATGGTGCAGCAGGCGAGCGGGCCGCGCGAGGTGCGGGCGGCACGGGGAACCGCGCTGACGACGCAGGGGTGGCAGCAGGAGGCCGCCCTGCGGATGCTGATGAACAACCTCGACCCGGAGGTGGCCGAGCACCCGTCGAAGCTGGTCGTCTACGGCGGCACCGGCAAGGCCGCGCGGGACTGGCGCTCGTTCGACGCCATGGTCCGGACGCTGGAGGGGCTGAAGCAGGACGAGACCATGCTGGTCCAGTCCGGCCGTCCGGTCGGCGTCATGCAGACCCACGAGTGGGCGCCGCGCGTGCTGATCGCCAACTCCAACCTGGTCGGCGACTGGGCCAACTGGGAGGAGTTCCGGCGGCTGGAGTCCCTCGGGCTCACCATGTACGGGCAGATGACCGCCGGCTCGTGGATCTACATCGGCACCCAGGGCATCCTCCAGGGCACCTACGAGACCTTCGCCGCCGTCGCCAACAAGCGCTACGAGGGCACGCTGGCGGGGACGATCACCCTCACCGCCGGCCTCGGCGGCATGGGCGGCGCCCAGCCGCTGGCCGTCACCATGAACGGCGGCGTGGCGATCTGTATCGACTGCGACCCGTCCCGGATCTCCCGCCGGATCGAGCACCGCTACCTGGACGTCGAGGCCAAGAACCTCTCGCACGCGCTGGAGCTGGCCACCGCCGCCCGCGACAGGAAGCAGCCGCTCTCCATCGGCCTGCTGGGCAACGCCGCCGAGCTGTTCCCGCAGCTGCTCGCGATGGACGCGCCGATCGACATCGTGACCGACCAGACCAGCGCCCACGACCCGCTGAGCTACCTGCCGCTCGGTGTCGCCTTCGACGACATGGCGACGTACGCGGCCGAGAAGCCCGCCGAGTTCACCCAGCGCTCGCGCGAGTCGATGGCCAGGCACGTCGAGGCGATGGTCGGCTTCCAGGACCGCGGTGCCGAGGTGTTCGACTACGGCAACTCGATCCGCGGCGAGGCCCAGCTGGCCGGCTACGACCGCGCCTTCGCCTTCCCCGGCTTCGTCCCGGCGTACATCCGGCCGCTGTTCTGCGAGGGCAAGGGCCCGTTCCGCTGGGCGGCCCTCTCCGGTGACCCGCAGGACATCGCCAAGACCGACAAGGCCGTGCTCGACCTCTTCCCCGAGAACGAGTCGCTGCACCGCTGGATCAAGATGGCCCAGGAGAAGGTGCACTTCCAGGGCCTGCCCGCGCGGATCTGCTGGCTCGGCTACGGCGAGCGCGACAAGGCCGGCGAGCGGTTCAACGACATGGTCGCCTCCGGCGAGCTGTCCGCCCCGATCGTGATCGGCCGCGACCACCTGGACTGCGGCTCCGTCGCCTCCCCGTACCGGGAGACCGAGGCGATGCTGGACGGCTCCGACGCGATCGCCGACTGGCCGCTCCTCAACGCCATGGTCAACGTCGCCTCCGGCGCGTCCTGGGTCTCCATCCACCACGGCGGCGGCGTCGGCATCGGCCGCTCGATCCACGCCGGCCAGGTCACCGTGGCCGACGGCACCCCGCTGGCGGGGGAGAAGATCCGCCGGGTGCTCACCAACGACCCGGGCATGGGCGTCATCCGGCACGTCGACGCCGGCTACGACCGGGCCGACGAGGTTGCCGCCGAGCGCGGTGTCCGCATCCCGATGGGCGAGCTGTGACCGAGCCCGGCTCCGACAGCTTCGAGCGGATGTGGGCGGAGCTGCTCCCCGTGGGCCGCTCCGCCTCCTCCGGCGGCTACCGCCGGTTCGCCTGGAACTCCGCCGACGCCGAGTGCCGCGCCTGGTTCGAGCAGCAGGCCCGCAGCCGCGGCCTGACCTACGAGCTGGACCGCAACGGCAACCAGTGGGCCTGGCTCGGCGACCCGGCCGGGGAGGGCGCGGTCGTCACCGGCTCGCACCTGGACTCCGTCCCGGACGGCGGCGCCTTCGACGGCCCGCTCGGCGTGGTCTCCTCCTTCGCCGCGCTGGACGAACTGCGCTCGCGGGGCGCCGGGTTCACCCGGCCGCTGGCGATCGTCAACTTCGGCGACGAGGAGGGCGCCCGGTTCGGCGTGGCCTGCATCGGCTCCCGGCTCACCGCCGGGGTGCTGGACCGCGAGGCCGCCCACGAGCTGCGCGACGCGGACGGCGTCCGGCTGCCCGACGCGATGGAGCGCGCCGGCTACGACCCGACCGCGATCGGCGCGGACTCCGACCGGCTGGCCCGGATCGGCGCCTTCGTCGAACTCCACGTCGAGCAGGGCCGCTACCTCGACGAGGACCGGCCGGTCGGAGTGGCCTCGGCGATCTGGCCGCACGGCCGCTGGCGGTTCGACTTCCACGGCGAGGCCAACCACGCCGGGACCACCCGGATCGAGGACCGCCGCGACCCGATGCTCACCTACGCCAACACCGTGCTCGCCGCACGGAAGAAGGCGAAGCTCGCCGACGCGCTCGCCACGTTCGGCAAGGTCGCCGTCGAGCCCAACGGCACCAACGCGATCGCCTCCCTGGTCCGCGGCTGGCTGGACTCCCGGGCCGCCGACGAGGCCACGCTGGCCGCGCTCGTCGAGGAGATCGGACGGGCGGCGTACGAGCGGGGCGAGCGCGACGGCGTCCGGGTCGAGCTGACCCGCGAGTCCTACACCCCGGTGGTGGACTTCGACGGCCCGCTGCGCGACCGCCTCGCGCAGGTCCTCGGCAAGCGCGGACCGGGCGCCGTCCCGGTGCTGCCCACCGGTGCGGGACACGACGCCGGGATCCTGGCATCGGCCGTCCCGACCGCCATGCTGTTCGTGCGGAACCCGAGCGGCGTCTCCCACTCCCCGGCCGAGCACGCCGAGACGGCCGACTGCCTGGCCGGCGTGGCCGCCCTCGCCGACGTACTGGAGGACCTGGCGTGTCAGTGACCTACTGGGCGCGGTACGCCTGGCTGCCGCACGCCAACGGGCCGGTGGTCGAGCAGGACGTGCTGATCAGCACCGGCGCCGGCGGCAAGATCGCCCGGGTGCAGCCGGACAGCGGCCCCTGCCCGCCCGGCGCCGTCCGGCTCGACGGTCTGCTGCTGCCCGGCCAGGCCAACGCCCACTCGCACGCCTTCCACCGGGCGCTGCGCGGGCACGTCCAGGTCGGCTCCGGGACCTTCTGGACCTGGCGCGACACCATGTACCGGTTCGCCGGTGCGCTCGATCCGGACAGCTACCTGGCGCTCGCCACCGCCGTCTACGCCGAGATGGCGCTCGCCGGGATCACCGCCGTCGGTGAGTTCCACTACCTCCACCACGCGCCCGGCGGCGCCCGCTACGACGACCCCAACGCGATGGGCGAGGCGCTCATCGAGGCCGCCGCCCGGGCCGGCATCCGGATCACCCTGCTCGACACCTGCTACCTGTCGTCCGGCTTCGGCGCCGAACCGACCAAGCCGCAGCTCCGGTTCGGTGACGGCGACGCCGGGGCCTGGGCCGCCCGGGCCGACGGGCTGAAGGCCCGCGAGCACGCCCGGATCGGGGCCGCGATCCACTCGGTGCGGGCGGTCCCCGCGGAGCAGCTCGGCACCGTCGCGCGCTGGGCGGCGGAGCGCGAGGCCCCGCTGCACGTCCACCTCTCCGAGCAGACCGCCGAGAACGACGCCTGCCTCGCCGCGCACGGTGTCACCCCGACCCGGCTGCTCGCCGACCACGGCGCGCTCGGGCCGCGCACCTCGGCCGTGCACGCCACCCACCTCACCGAGGAGGACGTCAAGCTGCTCACCGACTCCTCCACCACCGTCTGCATGTGCCCCACCACCGAGCGGGACCTCGCGGACGGCATCGGCCCGGCCCGGACCCTCGCCTCCGGCGGCTGCCCGGTCACCCTCGGCAGCGACAGCCACGCCGTCATCGACCCGTTCGAGGAGGCCCGCGCGCTGGAGCTGAACGAGCGGCTGCGGACCCGTACCCGGGGCCACTGGACGGCGAACTCGCTGCTGCGGGCGGGGACGGAGGACGGGCACGCCTCGCTCGGCTGGCCGGAGGCCGGGCGGATCGAGGCCGGTGCGTTCGCCGACTTCACGGTGATCGCGTTGGACTCGGTGCGGACCGCGGGGCCGGCGTTCCGGCTCGGTGCCGAGATCGCCGTCTTCGCCGCCTCGGCGGCCGACGTGCGGCACGTGGTGGTCGGCGGGCGGCACGTGGTCAAGGACGGCGTGCACCAGCTGGTGCCGGACGTGCCGGGTGCGCTGCACACCTCGATCACCGCGCTGAACTGCTGAGCCGCTGAACTGCTGAGCCGCTGAGCCGTTGGACCGCCGAGCCGACGACCGGGAGTCCTCTCCCGGTCGTCGCCTCCTTGTCGACGCCGGTGGAGCGGGCCGCTTCGGCCCGCTCCCCGGCCCCGTTCCCGAAAGGCACGACGTGAGCACCCCGAGCATCCCGAGCACGCTGATCACCGGCATCGGAAGCCTGGTCACCAACGACCCCGCGCACGGGACCGGGCCGCTCGGCCTGCTCACCGACGCGGCCGTGGTGATCGACGGCGCGACCGTCGCCTGGGTCGGTCCGGCCGCAGAGGCGCCCGCCGCCGACGAGCGCTTCGACGCGGCGGGGCGCGCCCTGCTGCCCGGCTACGTCGACTCGCACGCCCACCTGGTCTTCGCCGGCGACCGCACCGCCGAGTTCAACGCCCGGATGTCCGGCCAGTCCTACACCGCCGGTGGCATCCGCACCACGGTCGCCGCCACCCGGGCCGCCGCCGACGCCGAACTCGACGCCAACCTGGCCCGGCTGGTGCGGGAGGCCCTGCGGCAGGGCACCACGACGGTCGAGTGCAAGTCCGGGTACGGGCTGACCGTCGCCGACGAGGCCCGGGCGCTGCGGATCGCCTCCTCGTACACGCCGGAGACCACCTACCTGGGCGCGCACGTGGTCGCCCCCGAGTACGCGGAGGACCCGGCCGGGTACGTCGACCTGGTCACCGGGCCGATGCTGGACGCCTGCGCGCCGTACGCCCGCTGGGTGGACGTGTTCTGCGAGAAGGGCGCCTTCGACGGCGACCAGGCCCGGGCGATCCTGACCGCCGGCATCGAGCGGGGGCTCACCCCCCGGGTGCACGCCAACCAGCTCACCTACGGGCCGGGCGTGCAGCTGGCCGTCGAGCTGGGGGCGGCCTCCGCCGACCACTGCACCCACCTCACCGACGAGGACGTGGCCGCGCTGGCCGGCTCGGCGACGGTCGCCACGCTGCTGCCGGGCGCCGAGTTCTCCACCCGGGCCGTCTACCCGGACGCGCGCCGGCTGCTGGACGCGGGGGCGGTGGTGGCGCTCTCCACCGACTGCAACCCCGGTTCCAGCTTCACCAGTTCGATGGCCTTCTGCATCGCGGTGGCGGTGCGGGAGATGGGCATGACGCCGGACGAGGCGGTCTGGGCCGCGACGGCGGGCGGTGCGCGGGCGCTGAGGCGGTCGGACGTGGGCACGGTGCGGGTGGGGGCCCGGGCCGACCTCCAGCTGCTGGAGGCACCCTCTCCCGTGCACCTGGCGTACCGTCCGGGCGTGCCGCTGACGGCGGCGGTCTGGCGGGCGGGCGTCCGGGAGGTCTGACGGGCCGCCCGAGAGCCCTCCCGACGGGCGGCCGGGCGGGGGAGGGGCCGGTGCTCACGCGCCGGCCCCTCCGGCGTGTCCGGGGCCTGCCGCCGTTCGGGTCCGCTGCCCGGGCCTGCCGCTCAGGCCCGCTTCAACGACCGCTTCAGGAAGTCCAACTGGTGGTGGAGCAGGTTCTCCGACACCGTCTCGTCGCTCGGCGAGTGGGCCGTGCCGCCGAGCGGGAGGACTTCGTGCGGGCGCCCGGCGGCCAGGAGCGCGGCGGAGAGGCGCAGGGTGTGGGCGGGGAGCACGTTGTCGTCGGCGAGGCCGTGGATCAGCAGCAGGGGGCGGCGCAGTCCGGGGGCGTCGGGGAGGAGCGAGCAGGCGTCGTACCGGTCGGGGTGCTCGTCCGGGTGGCCGAGGAATCGTTCCTTCCAGTGGGTGTCGTAGAGCCGGTGGTCGGTCGGGGCCGCCCCGGCGACGGCGGCGTGGAAGACGTCGGGGCGGCGCAGGACGGCGAGTGCGGCGAGGAAGCCGCCGTAGGACCAGCCGCGGATGCCGACCCGGTCGAGGTCGAGCAGACCGGGGCGGGCGCCGGCGGCCTCGTGGAGCGCCTCGACCTGGTCGTCGAGGGCGGGGGTGGCGACGTCGGCGAAGACGCTCTTCTCCCAGCGCGGGCCGCGTCCGGGGGTGCCGCGGCCGTCGACGACCAGCACGGCGTAGCCCTGGTCGGCGAACCACTGGGAGACCAGGTCGGGCCACCCGCCGCCGGCCGAGACCTTGGTGCCGGCCGGTCCGCCGTACGGATCGAGCAGGACGGGCAGCGGCCCGTCCGCGGGGCGGTGGCCGGCGGGCAGGAAGAGCGCGGCGCGCAGTTCGCGCGGGCCGAGCCGGAGCAGTTCGGGCCGCGCGGTGAGGACCGGGGTCTGTGCGCGGGAGGCGATCGTGAGGGCGGGGTGCCCGTCCCGGCGGACGGTGGTGACCGGGCCAGGGGTGCCGGGCGTGCGCGCGGTGTGGACCAGCGTGCCGGCCCGCCGTACGCCGGTGTGCGCGCCGGCTTCGTCGCTGAGCGGGAGGGCGCCCGTGGCGGGGCTCCAGACCCAGAGGTGGGACTCCACCGGCTCCTCGGAGGCGGTGAGGAGCACCTCGTCGCCGTCGACGCCGAGGACCGCGTGCAACTGCCGGCCGGGCGGGGTGACGGGCCGCCCGTCCACGGTGAGGTGCCGGGTGTCGCCGATGTCGGCGGCGTCGATCAGGCGGCCGGAGGCGGTGCGCACGGGCAGGCCGGGGACGAGTTCGACCCAGTGCTCGTCGTGCCGCTCGGCGAGGACCTGGGTGGACCCGTCGGCCGGGTCGATCGCGAGGGTGCGCACCGTCCGCTGGTCGCGGCTCTGGACGGCGGCGAACGGGCCGTGGCCGTCCCAGCCCGCGGCGGTCAGGTACTCGGAGGCGGCGCCGTCCCGGGGGACGTCGGTGCGGGAGCCGTCGATGCCGAGCAGCAGGAGCGAGACGTCCGCGTTGGCGGTGCCGGCCAGCGGGTAGCGGATCGTGCGCGGGGGACTCGCCGGGTCGGACGGGTCGGCGAGGTGCAGGCGGCGCAGCGGGCGCTCGTCGACCCGCGCGACCAGCAGTCGGGTGCCGTCCGGGGACCACCAGTGGGCCCGGCTGCGGTGCATGGACTCGGCGGCGACGTGTTCGGCGACGCCGTACCCGACCTCGGGGTGCTCGGGTTCGGCGAGCGCGCGGTCGCCGGTGCCGTCGGCCTCGACGACCCGCAGGGCGCCGGCGCGGACGTAGGCGATCCGGCGGCCGGTGGGGTCGGGGCGCGGGTCGTACACCCCTCCGCCGGTGGGGACGGGCCGGACCTCGCGGGTCCCGGTGTCGGCGAGCCAGAGGGTGCCGCCGAGGGCGAAGGCGGCGAGCCGGCCGGCGGTGTCGGTGGCGTACGCGGTGATGCCGCCGGTCAGGACGCGGGCGCGTTCGCGGCGGACGCGTTCGGCGTCGGGCAGGTCGCTCTCGTCGACGCCGAGCGCGGCGGGGTCGGCGAGCAGGTGTTCCTCGCCGCTGCCGGTGTCGAGCGTCCAGAGGCAGGAGACCGGGTCGTCGCCGGAGCGGCTGCGCAGGAAGAGGACGGTCCGGCCGTCGGCGGAGATCGTCGGCCGGGCGGGTGCGCCGAGCGTGAAGCGCCGGGTGCGCGCGAGCTGGCGGGGGAGGGTCGGCGGGCGTTCGTGTACGGGGCCATGGGTCATGGTCGGCACACTGACACGCCGGTGCCGGTCCGGTCACCCGGGGCCGTCGGGAACGGCGACCGGGGCCGGCACGGAGCTCGGGACTCCGCGCCGGCCCCGGAGGCAGACGGTCAGGCGGTGCGGCCGGGCGTCGTCAGTGGACGTCGCCCATCAGCCGGACGACCTTCCTGCGGTACATCGCGAGGGCCACGCCGGCGATGATCGCCATGCCGCCCTGGACCGCGAAGTACCAGGTGGATCCGACCACCCCGTCGCCGAGGACGAGCTGGAAGATGGCGGCGACGCAGTCGCCCGCGGTGACCGCGAGGAACCAGACGCCCATCATCTGGCTGGCGTACTTGGCCGGGGCCAGCTTGGTGGTGACGGAGAGGCCCACCGGGGAGAGGGTGAGCTCGCCGACGGTCTGGATCAGGTAGACCATCGCCAGCCAGAGCGGGGTGACCTTGGCCCCGCCGGAGGCGGCGGCCATCGCCAGCATCATGACCATGAACGAGGCGCCGATCATGAGCAGGCCGAAGGCGAACTTCATGGTGGTGCTGGGGTTCTTGGCCTTGCGGGACAGCAGGACCCAGAGCCAGGCGAAGACCGGGGCCAGCGCCATGATGTACAGCGGGTTGAGCGACTGGAACCAGCTGGACGGGAAGTCGAAGCCGAACAGGGTCGACGAGGTGTTGTCCTGGGCGAAGATGTTCAGCGTCGAGCCGGACTGGTCGTAGATCATCCAGAAGACGGCGGCGGCGACGAAGAACCAGATGTAGCCGCTCATCCGGGACTGCTCGGTCTCGTCGAGGTCCTTGTCCCGCTTCACCTTGGCGAAGACGAAGACCGGGAGCGCGATGCCCGCGATCGACAGCGGCCAGATCGCCCAGTTGATGGTGAAGTGGCCGGTCAGCGCGACGACCGCGTAGAAGACGGCGGCCACCGCCAGCCAGAGGCCGGCCTTCTTGAAGATGGCGCTCTTCTCGGCGGGCGAGATCGGCGAGGTCACCACGTCGCTCTTGGCGCTCAGGTGGCGGGTGCCGAGCAGGAACTGGGTGAGGCCCAGGGCCATGCCGACGCCGGCGAGGGCGAAGCCGAGGTGCCAGTCGACCTCCTGGCCGATGGTGCCGATGATCAGCGGGGCGGCGAAGGCACCGAGGTTGATGCCCATGTAGAAGATGGTGAAGCCGCCGTCACGACGCGGGTCGTTGGGACCGTCGTAGAGGTGGCCGACCATCGTCGAGATGTTGGCCTTGAGCAGGCCGGAGCCGACCGCGATGAACGCGAGGCCGGCGAAGAACGACACGCTCGCCGGAAGGGCCAGCATGAAGTGGCCGATCATGATGATCGAGCCACCGAGGGCGACGGTCTTCCGGGCGCCGAGGAAGCGGTCGGCGATCCAGCCGCCCGGGAGAGCCAGCAGGTAGACCATGGCCGTGTACACGCTGTAGACGGCGCTCGCGACGGCGAGCTTCATGCCGAGGCCGCCGTCGGTGACGGAGGCGGTCATGTAGAGCACCAGCAGGGCACGCATGCCGTAGTAGCTGAAGCGCTCCCACATCTCGCTCATGAAGAGCGTGGCGAGGCCCCGGGGGTGCCCGAGGAAGGTCTTGCCGCTGGGAGAGGCCGGCTGTACGCCGGACTCCAGGGTCGTAGACGCCATGTGTAGTGGGTTCCTTGCCTGACAGCGTCCGCCAAGGGGGGTGGCGGCGGACGTGGACGGAACCACTCTACGTGGCGATATTTGGCGTCATCAGCTGACAAAACACGGCAATTAGGTATGCCGATAGCAAAGTCGGCGACAGATTCGCTGGATCTATCCATGGTAGAGCAGCCTTAATTCCTTCAGTTGCAAGATCCAAGAGCAGATTCTTCGCCGAACGACCGGGCCGGGCGTGTCGGTTGAGGCTTGATCGCACTCCGTATAACGATCACGCACTGTGAACTACCTCACGGCCGCAACGGCCGTACCCGGGCGGACTACCATCACCACATGACCTGTGTGCTGCTCGCCGAGGACGACCCGGCGATCTCCGAACCGCTCGCCCGGGCCCTGCGCCGCGAGGGCTACGAGGTGCTCGTCCGGGAGGACGGCCCCTCCGCGCTCGCCGCCGGACTCGGCGAGGAGGTCGACCTCGTCGTCCTCGACCTCGGCCTGCCCGAGATGGACGGGCTGGAGGTCTGCCGCCGGCTGCGTGCCGACGGCCGCAGCTGCCCCGTCCTGGTGCTCACCGCCCGCGCCGACGAGGTCGACACGGTGGTCGGCCTGGATGCCGGCGCCGACGACTACGTCACCAAGCCGTTCCGCCTCGCCGAACTGCTCGCGCGGGTCCGCGCCCTGCTCCGGCGCGGCAACGTCGACCAGCTGACCACCGGGGCGCACGGGGTCAAGATCGACATCGAGTCGCACCGCGCCTGGCTCGGCGAGGAGGAGCTCACCCTCTCCGCCAAGGAGTTCGAGCTGCTGCGGGTCCTGGTGCGCGACGCCGGCCGGGTGGTCACCCGGGAGGAGATCATGCGCCAGGTCTGGGACACCACCTGGTGGACCTCCACCAAGACCCTCGACATGCACATCTCCTGGCTGCGCAAGAAGCTCGGCGACGACGCCGCGAACCCCCGCTACATCGCCACCGTGCGCGGCGTCGGCTTCCGCTTCGAGAAGAACTAGGGCCCGGGGGGCGCGATGCCCCGGCACCCGGGCAGGCACCACCACTTCGCACCACCACGGGGAGCGCCAGCGTGAAACGCCGGATGATCAACTCGCTGCTCGGCGTCGTCCTCGTGGTGGTCGTGGTGTTCTGCGTCCCGCTCGCCCTGGTGGAGAAGCGCACCATCGTCAGCTCCGCCCAGGACCGGGTGGACGCGGCCGCCGTCCGGGTGCTCTCCCTGGTGGAGAACCGGCTGGCGGCCAACGAGCCGGTCACCGGCGACAAGTTCGCCAACCAGGTCTCCGAGGGCCAGTACGTCGAGGTGGACATCCCCGGCCAGTCGACCGTCTCCAGCGGACACCGGCCCGACGGGAACCACCTGCTCAAGGCGGTCGAGCGGGGCGTCAGCGGCGAGACCGTCACCGTCGAGCAGTCCCGGGCCGCCGTCGACCACGAGATCGCCAACATGCTGCTGCTGCTCGGCGTGGTCGCGCTGCTCGCCGTCCAGGCCGCCGTCGCCCTCGCCGTCTGGCAGGCCAAACGGCTCGCCCGCCCCCTCACCGACCTCGCCGAGACCGCCGAACGGCTCGGCTCCGGCGACCCGCGCCCGCGCGATCGCCGCTACGGCGTGCCCGAACTCGACCGGGTCGCGGAGGTCCTCGACGTCAGCGCCGAACGGATCGCCCGGATGCTCACCGCCGAACGCCGCCTCGCCGCCGACGCCTCCCACCAGCTGCGCACCCCGCTGACCGCACTCTCCATGCGGCTGGAGGAGATCACCGCGCTCGCCGAGGACCCGGACACCGTCAAGGAGGAGGCCACCATCGCCCTCCAGCAGGTCGAGCGGCTCACCGACGTCGTCCAGCGGCTGCTCACCACCCAGCGCGACCCGCGCAGCCCCACCGCCGTGGCCTTCGACCTCGACGACGTCGTCAAGCAGCAGGTGGAGGAGTGGGGCGCGTCGCTGCGCGGCACCGGACGGGTGCTCCAGGTCGAGGGCCTGCACGGGGTGACCGTGGTCGGTACCCCCGGCACGGTCGCCCAGGTGCTGGCCACCCTCATCGAGAACTCGCTGATGCACGGCGCCGGGACGATCACCCTGCGGGTCCGGCCGTCCGGGACGTCGGCGGTGGTCGAGGTGCAGGACGAGGGCCCCGGGGTGCCCGCCGAACTGGGCAACCGGGTCTTCGAACGCGCGGTCAGCGGCCGCAACTCGACCGGGATCGGGCTGGCCGTCGCCCGTGACCTCGCGGAGGCCGACGGCGGCCGGCTGGAGCTGCTCTCGCTGCGGCCCGCGGTGTTCGCACTCTTCCTCGGCCGCAGCCGGCGCGACGTCTAGGCCCGGACGGGGCCTGGCGGGCGGCGGCGGCGACCCGGGGAACGGGGCGGGTCAGAACCGGGCCTCCCGGACCACGTCGAGATCGGTGAACGCGGGCGGCTCGTCGCAGAGCGCGACCATCTCGCGGAAGATCCGGTCCGTCTCCGGCAGCCGGGAGTTGCGCATCGCGTCCTCGTACGACGCGAACTCGACGATCTCCACGACGTGCCGGGGGTCCGACCGGTCGGTGGCCAGCACCGCGTGGTCGACCGTCCGCCGGCCCTCGGTCTGCTCGGCCCAGCGGTCCAGCAGACCGTTGAGCTCGTCCACCCTGTCGGTCCTGCAGTCGATGATCTGGACGAACGCCATGACGAGCCTCCTGGGTTCCCCCTCGGACTCGATCGTTCGCCGGCCGTGCTCGCCCTCGGTCACCACTCTCCTCTTGCCGGAGCGGGCGGGGCAAGCGGAGGAGCGGCACCCGGGCGGAGGAGCGGGACCCGGGCGGGCGAGACGCGGGCGGGCGAGCGGGACCCGGGCGGGCCGGGTGTGGCCGCTACTCGGCCTTGGCGTACCGGATCTCCTGGGCGGCCAGCATCAGCTCGGCCTGGGCGACCACACCGGCCGCCGGAGCCGTCCCGGCGACGGTCTCGGCCAGCGCCTCGGCCAGGGGCGCGGGCACGGTCCCGGGCGCGGCCGACGGCGCGGTCGTCGACTCGGGGACGGCCTTGAACACCCAGGTCCGGTACGAGACGAAGCGGAACACCGTGCCCAGCGCGAGGCCGGCCACCTTGGCGGCCAGCTGCTCGAAGTGCGAGGAGAACCCGAGCACGTACACCGTGATGCCGAGCACCCCGGTCTCGATCAGCATGCCGGCGCCGCTGAACACCAGGAAGAGCGTGATCTCGCGCTTGCGCGAGGCGGCGTCGCGGTCCCGGTACAGCCAGTAGCGGTAGCCCAGGTAGTTGGTGGCGATCGCGACCAGCGTGGCGGCGATGTTGGAGCGCAGCGAGGCGAGGTGCAGGCCGTTGAGGCAGACCCAGAAGACGACGAAGTTGACCACCACGCCGCTGAGGCCGACGAGGCCGAACTTCACCACCTCGCCCGACATGCCGCGCAGTTTCTGCGCCAGTGAGGGGTTCGACGCCGTGGTCGTCGCCATACCGGGCTGCCTCCATGTGCCTGCGGACGAAAGGGGCCCGGCGCGTGAACGCGGTCGGCCCCTTGAGCCCTGCGTGCACGCACATGATCGGATCACGCGTACCAGGACCTGGCCGTCCAGGCTACCCGGTTCCGCCGATCGGCTCAGCCCCTCCGTACGGTATCGAAGGGCCCCGAACCGTAGACGCCCCGACTGCCGGAGCGGTTCCACACCCTCCGACCGGCCCGGATATCCTGGCGGGGTGACTTCTCCGGGCAATGCGAATTTTCCAGTGGTCGGCATGATCGGAGGCGGGCAGCTGGCCCGCATGGCGCACCAGGCGGGTATCCCGCTCGGGATCCGGTTCAAGCTCCTCGCCGACACCCCCCAGGACTCGGCCGCGCAGGTCGTCTCCGACACCGTCCTCGGTGACTACCGCGACCTCGACACCCTGCGCCGCTTCGCGGCCGGCTGCGACGTGATCACCTTCGACCACGAGCACGTGCCGACCGAGCACCTGCGGGCCCTGCAGGCCGACGGCATCGCCGTCCGGCCGGGCCCGGAGGCGCTGGTCAACGCCCAGGACAAGGGCGTGATGCGGGCGACGCTCGACTCCATCGGCGTGCCCTGCCCGCGGCACCGGCTCGTCGCCGACCCGGCCGACGTGACCGCGTTCGCGGCGGAGGGCGCCGGCTACCCGGTCGTCCTGAAGACCGTGCGCGGCGGCTACGACGGCAAGGGGGTCTGGGTCGTCGACGACGAGACGGAGGCCGCGGCCCCGTTCCGGGCCGGCGTCCCGGTGCTCGCCGAGGAGAAGGTCGACTTCGTCCGCGAGCTGGCCGCCAACGTGGTCCGCTCGCCCAGCGGCCAGGCGGTCGCCTACCCGGTGGTGGAGAGCGTCCAGGAGAACGGCGTCTGCGCCGAGGTCACCGCCCCCGCGCCCGACCTCGACCCGGCCCTGTCCGACGAGGCCCAGCAGCTGGCCCTGCGGATCGCCGGCGAGCTGGACATCACCGGCCACCTGGCGGTCGAGCTGTTCCAGACCCGGGACGGCAGGATCCTGGTCAACGAGCTGGCCATGCGCCCGCACAACTCCGGCCACTGGACCCAGGACGGCGCGGTCACGTCGCAGTTCGAGAACCACCTGCGGGCCGTCCTCGACCTGCCGCTCGGCGACCCCCGCCCGCGCGCCCGGTGGACCGTGATGGTCAACGTCCTCGGCGGCGACTACCCGGACATGTACCACGCCTTCCTGCACTGCATGGCCCGCGATCCCGGCCTGCGGATCCACATGTACGGCAAGGACGTGAAGCCCGGCCGCAAGGTCGGCCACGTCAACGTCTTCGGGGACGACCTCGACGACGTCCGTGAGCGCGCCCGTCACGCGGCCGCCTACCTGCGAGGAACGATCACCGAATGACCTCCCCCACCGCGCCCCTGATCGGCATCGTCATGGGCTCCGACTCCGACTGGCCCGTGATGGAGGCCGCCGCCCAGGCCCTCGACGAGTTCGAGATCCCCTACGAGGTCGACGTCGTCTCGGCGCACCGGATGCCCCGCGAGATGGTGGCGTACGGCGAGAGCGCCCACGGGCGCGGGCTGAAGGCGATCATCGCCGGGGCCGGCGGCGCCGCCCACCTGCCGGGCATGCTCGCCTCCGTCACCCCGCTGCCGGTGATCGGCGTGCCGGTGCCGCTGCGCTACCTGGACGGCATGGACAGCCTGCTGTCGATCGTGCAGATGCCGGCCGGCGTGCCGGTGGCCACCGTCTCGGTGGCGGGCGCGCGCAACGCGGGCCTGCTGGCGGTGCGGATGCTGGCCGCGTTCGACTCGGAGCTGGCCGAGAAGATGACGGACTTCCAGGCCGAGCTGAACAACCAGGCGACCGAGAAGGGCCGGAAGCTTCGGGCCAAGGTGGCGGGTTCCCCCTCCTTCGGCTTTGGGAAGTAGGCAAATCGGATACAACAGCTCGTATGACCTCTGAGCTGCTGGATCCCTCCGCCTCCACCGCCTCCCCGGCCCTGCTGGAGCGCGCCGGAGCCGTCCTCCGCGACACCCCCGTGGTCGACGGTCACAACGACCTCCCGTGGGCGATGCGCGAGCAGGTCGGCTACGACCTCGACGCGCTCGACCTGGCGGCCGACCAGAGCGCCCGTCTGCACACCGACCTCGCCCGCCTCACCGCGGGCGGGGTCGGCGCGCAGTTCTGGTCCGTCTACGTCCCCTCCCGGCTCGCCGGGGACCACGCCGTCAGCGCGACCCTGGAGCAGATCGACTTCGTCCACGCCCTGGTCGACCGCTTCCCCGACCGGCTGCGGCTCGCCGTCACCGCCGACGACCTCGAAGCCGCGCGCGCCGAGGGCCGGATCGCCTCCCTGATGGGCGCCGAGGGCGGCCACTCCATCGACTGCTCGCTCGCCACCCTGCGCGCGCTGTACGCGCTCGGCGTCCGGTACCTGACGCTCACCCACAACGACAACACCCCGTGGGCCGACTCGGCCACCGACAAGGCGGTCGCCGGCGGCCTCACCGCCTTCGGCGAGGAGGTCGTCCGGGAGATGAACCGGCTCGGCATGCTGGTCGACCTCTCGCACGTCTCCGCCGACACCATGCGCGACGCCCTGCGGGTCGCCGAGGCGCCGGTGATCTTCTCGCACTCCTCCGCCCGCGGGGTCTGCGACCACCCGCGCAACATCCCGGACGACGTGCTCGGTCTGCTCCCCGGCAACGGCGGCGTGGCGATGGCCACCTTCGTGCCGAAGTTCATCCTGCCCGCCGCCATCGACTGGACCCTCGCCGCCGACGAGAACATGGTCGCCCACGGCTTCGACCACCTCGACACGACGCCCGCGGGCATGGCCTGCCAGCGTGCGTTCGAGGAGACCTACCCGCGTCCGATCGCCACCGCGTCCACCGTCGCCGACCACCTCGACCACATGCGCGAGGTCGCCGGCATCGACCACATCGGCATCGGCGGCGACTTCGACGGCACCGCCTTCCTCCCGTCCGGCCTCGACGACGTCGCCGGCTACCCGAACCTGATCGCCGAGCTCCTGCGCCGCGGCTGGTCGGAGACCGACCTCGGGAAGCTGACCTGGCACAACGCGGTCCGCGTCCTGCGCGACGCCGAGGCCGCCGGTGCCCGGCTGCGCGCGGCCGGCCGGACGCCGTCGATCGCCACCATCGGGCAGCTCGACGGCTCCTGACCCCGCGCCGGGCCCGGGCACGTGCCCGGGAGCCGGGTCCTGGCGGGTCCGCCCGCCGGGCCCGGCTCCCGGGCGTCCGCGAGC
>NZ_JBHXKE010000056.1:0-41427 GCF_042722765.1 Kitasatospora sp. NPDC058406 | reverse complement strand
GCGCCGGGGCGGCGCCCGCTCAGCCCTCGCTGAAGACGAGGTCCTCGACCTCGACGGTCATCCGCACGGCGTTGCCGTCGAGGACCTGGACCAGCGGCTCGAGGCTCAGCTCGGTCCGGTCGGTCGGGATGACCTTGACCTCGTCCTGCGCCCCGGCGAGGAAGGCGGGGAGGCAGGTGAGGGAGGTCCCGACCAGGTTGAAGTGGTCGACCAGCCGCCGGAACAGCTTGGGCAGCAGCACCAGGCCGGTGAGCGCCTCCATGGTGGGGATGACCGCGCCGGTGGCGGAGGTGGTGACGTCGTCCCGCCAGAGTCCCTTCTTCTCCGTGCGGGCCTGGTGGGCGACGGTGGTCAGTTCGGTGCGGAGGTCCGCGAAGAGCTTGCTGTAGAAGGTGGGGTAGGCCAGCCCCCTGGAGAGCAGGTCGTGGTTGGCGGTGGTCCGCAGCAGCGGGACGTCCATCTGGACCTGGCTGCCGTCGGCGCCGGGCGGGGCGCCGACGCCGACCAGGGCGACGCAGCGGCCGAGGTTGTCGGCGCCGAGGGTGGCGATCCAGCCGGGCGTGGTGGCGGGAGTGGCGGCGACGACCTTCTCGCCCTCGTGCTGGACGTGGCTGAAGCCGAGGAAGGCGAGCAGCGCGTCCCGGGCGGCGTGGGCGAACTCGTGCGGCTGGCTGACCTCGGGGCCGGTCCGGTCGTAGTGGGTCTCCAGGGCGTCCACGGCGTCGAGCCGCAGTCTGGTCTCGCCGGTGGCGGCGCTGTGCTTGACCGGACAGCCGGGGAGCCGGTCCCAGGCCTTCGGATCGAGCGGGACGAAGCGGACGGTGTCGCCGTCCGGCTCGGAACCGATGATCTTGAACGAGCCGTGGACCAGGAGCATCGTCATGGCAGCCTCTTCGTGGTGGCGACGGAGGCCGCCCGCCCGGTCGGGGGTGCCGGTCCGTGGGGGTCCGTCACGGCCGGTGCGGCCCCGGTGGTGGGAGGCGGCGGGGTGGCGCCACTGTAGGTTCGTGTCCGATCCGGTTCAATCACCCCCGGCGTTCCCCGTTCGGCGCGTCGCCGGTCCGGCGCGCGACCCGGTGGGGGCTGTCGTGCGGTGCTCCCCGGCGCGGGGGACGGGAACGCCCCGGTGCCGGGGGGATCGGCACCGGGGCGTTCTCCGGTCGGGCGGTCAGTGGGGCCGTGGGTCAGCCGGTCGGTCGGTCATTCGGATCGGTGTCGGACGGTCAGGAGGCGGTGAGTCGGCCCGCCGGGCCGCCGATCCGGTTCCACGTGGTGCCGTTGAGCCACTGGAAGACGCCGCCGCGGTCGGGGGACAGGGCGAAGATCCGGCCGACGCCGTCGATCACGAACTCGGCGCCCGGTCCGCCGATCCGGGCCCAGCCGGAGCCGGAGCCGAAGGACCGGTAGGCGTCGCCGGTGGTGGGGTTGGTGGCGATCAGGGTGTTGCCGCCGCCGGCGGTGATGGTGGCGGCGGGGCCGCCGACCTGGGTCCAGGAGGTGCCGCCGTTCCACTGGAAGACGGCACTGCCGTCGGGGGTGAGTCCGAAGATCCGGCCGGAGCCGTCGACGGCGAACTGGCGCCCGGGCCCGCCGATCCGGGACCAGTCGAAGGCCGCCCCGTTGTACCGGTAGGCGTCGCCGGTGGTGGGGTTGGTGGCGATCAGGGTGTTGCCGCCTCCGGCGGTGATGGTGGCGGCGGGGCCGCCGACCTGGGTCCAGGAGGTGCCGCCGTTCCACTGGAAGACGCCGCTGCCGTCGGGGGACAGGCCGTAGATGCGGCCGGAGCCGTCGATCGCGAACTGGCGTCCGGGGCCGCCGATCCGGGACCACGCGGCGCCGTCGTAGCGGTAGAGGTCCCCGGTGGTGGGGTTGGTGGCGGCCAGGACGCCGCCGCCGCTCACGACGGTGCCCGCCGGGCCGCCGACCTGGATCCAGGCGGATCCGTTCCACTGGTGGACCCCGGCGCCGCCGGGCGAGAGCGCGGCGAGCAGCGGGGAGGCCGCGACCGCGGCGGCTGCGGCTGGTGCGGCGGCTGCGACCGGTGCGGGGGAGAGCCCGGCGGCCTGCGCCGGGAGGGTGGCCAGCGTGCCGCCGAGGACGACGGCGGCGCCGGTGAGGAGGAGCTTGCGGGTCATGGCGCGGAGGTTCATCGGAGTACCTGCCTTCGGGTGAGGTGCGGGTACGTGCGGAGAGAGACCACGGCCGGCGGGGATGTGGCGCCCCGCCTTGACCGTTCAGCGCGAACATGCCACGGCCATCCTCGCCCGCGGTCCCCCCGCATGTCGTACGACGAAATGCGGATTCCGTTCGGGCGGCTCCTGCGGTACAAGCGACTCAGCATCAAGTCACTTGCGGTGACGCGTAGTTGGTCAGGACGGGCGGGCCTCGATCCGCTCGGCGCGGACGGCGGTCAGCAGGCCCGCGACCGCCGGGGACCACGGTCGACCGGTCGGACCGGTGAGTGTGAGCGTCCGGTGCACGGCGGGCCGGATCGGGACGAGCACGCAGTCCGCCGGAAGCATCGGCTGCGCCAGCGAGGGCATCACCGAGACGCCCACGCCCGCGTGCACCATGCCGATCAGCGTGTTGAGGTCCCGGATCCGGTGCCGGGGTGCGAACCGGACGCCCGCCCGGCGGTACGCCTCCCGGATCTGGCGTTCGCAACCGCCCTCGGAGAGCAGGAAGTCGTCGTCCTCCAGCTCGGCCACGTCCACGGTGTCCTCCCCCGCCAGCGGATGGTCGCGACGGAGCAGCGCGTGCATGGCGTCCGAGCCGAGCGTGACCGCGCCCGGCGGCACCTGGGTCGTGTCGATCAGGACCGCCGCGTCCACGGTGCCCGCCTCCAGCCAGGCGGTCAGTTCGTCGTCCTCGCCCTCGAAGACCCGCACGGTCAGCCGCGGGTGCGCGGCCCGCCAGTCGTGCAGCAGCCCCGGCAGCAGCCCCTGGCAGACGGTCGTGGGCGCAGCCAGCCGGACCGTTCCGGTGAGCCCGCCCGAGTGGCGGGCGGCGATCGTGCGGACGGCCGCCGCGGAGGCGACCGCCGTCCGGGCGTGCGGCAGGATCCGTTCGCCCAGCGGGGTCGGCCGGGCCGGTGCGGCCCGGTGCAGCACGGGCGCGCCCAGGACCCGTTCCAGGGCCGCCACCGCGTGCGAGACCGCGGACTGGCTGATGCCCAGCTCGGCCGCCGCCGCCCCGAAGCCGCCCGCGTCGGCCACCGCGACCAGCGCCCTGAGCTGGGCCAGGTTCACCTCGGGGGTCATGAGACTTCCTCATCTGCTGCGCACCTTGACTTGTTGGACTCATGGTCCGCCGACGAGCCACCCTCTGTCCACGCGGTCGGCCGGGGACACCCGGTCGGGGCGGCGAGGAAGGGCGGGTGGTCCGGGTGCGGCAGCGCTGGTGGCCGGGGTTCGTTGCACTGTCGGCGATCTGGGGCGCGAGCTTCGCGTTGATCAAGGTGGCCGTCGACGCGGGCGTGCCGCCGGTCTGGGTGGCCTGCTGGCGATGCCTCCTCGGCGCCGCGGCACTCTGGGCGATCCTCGCCGTCCGCCGGGAGGCCGCCCCGCGCTCGCTCGCCACCTGGGGTCACTCCGCGGTGGCGGCCGTCCTGCTGAACGCGGCGCCGTTCGTCCTCTTCTCCTACGGCGAGACGCGGGTCAGCTCGGTGCTGGCCGGCGTGCTGAACGCCACCACCCCGCTGTTCACCCTGCTCTTCGCGGTCGCCACCGTCGCCGGGGAACGCCGCCCCGGCCCGCGCCGGCTCGCCGGCCTCGGCCTCGGCTTCGCCGGGGTGCTCACCGTCCTGGGCGTCTGGCGCGGCGCCGGCGCCGGTTCCGTCGACGCGGTCGGCGGTCTGGCCTGCCTGGCCGCCGCCTGCTGTTACGGCGCCGGGTTCGCCTACCTGCGGCGCCACCTCGCGGCCCGCCCGGAGTCGGCGACCGCCCTGTCCGCCGTGCAGATCGCCTGCGGTGGTGCCGAACTGCTCCTGGTCGCACCCTTCGTCGCCGGTGCCCCGCACTGGCCCGGCGCCGGACCGGCCGCCGCCCTGCTGGTGCTCGGCGCCCTCGGCACCGGAGTGGCCTACATCCTCAGCCTCAACCTGGTCCGCACGGCGGGCACCGCCGTGGCCGCCGCCGTCACCTACGTGACCCCGCTCTGGTCGACGGCGCTCGGGGCCCTCCTGCTCGCGGAGCCGGTCGGCTGGAACGCGTTGTTCGGCGGGCTCGCCGTGATCGCCGCGGTCGCCCTCACCCGGCCCCCGGCCCCCGCCGGGGCGGGGGCGGGCGGTGAGGCCGGCGGCGGGGCAGGTGGCGGGGACGGTCGGAGCCGCCGGGGCTTCCCGAGCCGCCGGAAGGCGCGTCAGCCGGTCGGTTAGGGTGGGTTGATGGGCAAGGGGCGGGCAGGTGACGGAGGCCGTACGAGCACGGCCCTTCGTGGCGGGTACCCGGGTGGCGCCGCACCGGACGCGCCTGCGTCGGACTTCCCGGTGCCGGACGCCGTGACGGCGGACGCCCCAGCGCCGGACGCCCCGACGGCGGACGCCGCGACGGCGGACGACTCCGCGCCGGGTACGTCCGGTGTGGTCGAGGCCGCGCCGGCCGCCGGGCGCGCGGGTGGGCCCCTCCGCGCCGGGCTCGCGGCGAACGAGCCCCCGGCCGACGGCCCCGAACCGCCGTCGCCGTCGCCGCCCGTCGCCGTCTGGGCCGCGCTGCGCGCCCGACCGCTCCGCTTCCCGTTCACGCCCCACACGGTGCGCTGCTGGGCCTACCTGGTCGGCGGCGCCCTGATCGGGCTGCTGACGACGGTGCTCCTCGTCGTCCTCGCACTGCTCGGACTCGCCCTCTCCGTGGCCGGCATCGGCCTGCCGCTGCTGCTCGCCGTCGCCCTCGCCGGCCTGCCCGCCGGCGCCCTCGAACGCCGCCGGCTCCGGCTGGTCGAACCGAACGCCGTGCCGGACCCGCACCGCGCGCTGCCCGGCGCCGGCCGTCGCGCCCGGCTGCGGACCCGTCTGCGCGAGCGCGCGACCTGGCGCGAACTCGCCCACACCGCGCTGGTCGGTCCGGTGCTCACCGCCGCCGGACTCGGCCTGACCGCCCTGCTGGTGTTCTCCGCGGCCCTGGTCGTCAGCCCGGTCGTGGTGTGGGCGCTCGCCCCCGAGACCGTCATGCTGATCCCCGGCCATGCCGTCCCGGGGCCGCTCCACGCGCTCCCGGCGACCGGGGCCGGCCTCGTCGGCCTGCTGCTCGGCTCCTACGCCGGCGCGCTGCTGACCACCGCCCACGTCCGGCTGGCCCGGTTGCTGCTCGGCCCGCGGGAGGAGGACCTCGGTCGCCAGGTCGTCGAACTGACCCGCTCCCGGGCCCGGTTGGCCGACGCCTTCGAGGCCGAGCGGCGCCGCATCGAGCGCGACCTGCACGACGGTGCCCAGCAGCAGCTCGTCGCCCTCACCATGACGCTCGGCCTCGCCGCCCACGAACTGCGCGAGCGGGCCCACCCGCCGGGTGCGGGGGCCGACGAGCGCGACGGCCGGGCGGGTGGACCGGGAGGCCGGACCGACGAGGACCCGGCCGCCGTGCTCGTCGACCGTGCCCGGGCCGAGGCCCGGCTGGCGCTGGAACAGCTGCGCGACCTGGTCCGCGGCATCCACCCCCAGGTGCTCACCGACCACGGGCTCGCCGCGGCCGTCGCCGAGATCGCGCTGCGCCACCCGGTCCCCGTCGAGGTCGACCTCGACCTGCCCGGCCGGCTGCCCGGCCCGGTCGAGAGCACCGCCTACTTCACGGTCACCGAGGCCCTCACCAACGCCGCCAAACACAGCGGTGCCACCGCCGTCAGCGTCCACGGACGGGTCGCGGACGGCCGGCTGGTGGTCCAGGTGACCGACGACGGCCGCGGCGGAGCCGACCCGGCCGCCGGGGCCGGGCTCCAGGGACTGGCCGACCGGGTCGCGATCCTGAGAGGACGACTCATGGTGACCAGCCCGACCGGCGGGCCGACCAGGCTCCGGCTGGAGGTGCCGTGCTCCGGCTAGTCATCGCCGAGGACGCCGTCCTGCTCCGGGCCGGCCTCGTCGAACTGCTCACCCGGGGCGGCCACCGGGTGGTCGCCGCCGTCGGCGACGCGGCCGCGCTCGCCGACGCCGTGGACGCCGAACGGCCGGACGCCGTCGTCACCGACGTCCGGATGCCACCCGGCTTCCACGACGAGGGACTCCGCGCCGCCCTGGAACTCCGCGAGCGCCACACCGACCTGCCCGTCCTGGTCCTCTCCCAGTACGTGGCCACCCCGTACGCCACCCGGCTGCTCGGTGCCGCGGGCGCGCAGCAGGCCGGGCTCGGCTACCTCCTCAAGGACCGGGTCGGCGACGTCGGCGACTTCCTGGACGCGCTGCGCCGGGTGGCCGCCGGTGAGACGGTGATCGACCCGGAGGTGGTCCGCGTCCTGCTCCGGGGCCGTTCCGCGGACCGGCCGCTCGGCCGGCTCACCCCGCGCGAGCGCGAGGTGCTGGGGCTGATGGCGGAGGGCCTGAACAACCAGGCCCTCGGCGCCCGGCTGAACATCACCGAGGCCTCGGTGGTCAAGCACTGCGGGAACATCTTCATGAAGCTGGACCTCGACCCGGCCGAGGGCAACCGGCGCGTCCTCGCCGTCCTGGCCCACCTCGCCGATCAGCGCGGCGAGTAGCCGCCGGACGTCCCGGGGCCGGGTCACCACCCGCTGACGCTCTCCGGTCTCCTGGCACGTGGCCGAGCCGGAGACCGGCCACCGGCCGATGTTCTCCCAGCCGCGCGAACCGGCCTGCGTCCTGCGGGAAGCCGCCGCCCCCTGAATGCGGACTCCCGGGCCCGACGAGCGGCGACGGGCGCCTGCCCCGTAGCCTTTCGATTGAATTTCCCCGGGGGGGGGGTGGGTAATTCACGGCCGTGCGAAGAAACCGGCTCGTCTCAGCAGGGGAGGACGGGAACGCAGATCTCGCACAGGTGAGCGTCGAGCATCTGTGGACGGTACCGTTCGACAATCGGCCGCCCGGGGTCCGGACTGAAACCCGCACCTGTCAGTGCGTGGAACAGTCCGGCCCAGGCGCGTGACAACCCCTCGGGGGTGTGCGGGACGACCAGGACCGCGTGACGGCCGCCGGCCAGTCGGGCCTCCTCGACCTCGCCGTGCGGGACCCCGGCGTCCTGCGGAAGGACGAGGCACGCGTCGTACCTGCAGTTCTGCGGCGTCGTCCGCGCGGGGTCGTCCCGGGCGATCCCCAGGACGACCGAGTCGGCCCGGAACAGGCCGTTGGTGGTGGCCCATTCCTTGAGCCTTTCCATCGGGGCGGCATTTCCGGGCCCGTACGGGCCGACGTGCCTCAGGTAGGCGATCCGGAATTCCGGAATGTCCTCCACGGTGAACACGACGTCCCCTCCGTTCGATCGGCGTGAATCGAACAGTAGCAAGGTATAAAATCCCTTCCGGTCGATATTTCAAAAGTCATCGCTCGGGAGTGCCCGGCCCGCTACTCCCGAGCCGGTTGCCGGTTGCCGGTTGCCGGTCGCCGGTCGCCGGCGTGGGCCTCGGAGTCGAGGGGGACGCGTCGGGGTCGAGGAGGGCGGCCAGCCGCTGGGCGGTGGTCTCCCAGGACCACTGTTCCCGGACCCACCGGCGACCGGCCTCGCCCGTCCGCGCGCGCTCGGCGGCGGGCGTCCGGAGTATGCGGACGATCGCCTCGGCGACGGCGGTGTCGTCGCGGCCGTCGACGACGGTGCCGGTGACGCCGTCGAGGACGGCGTCCGGTGCACCGCCGGAGCGGCCCGCGACGACGGGGAGTCCGGAGGCCGCCGCCTCCAGGAAGACGATGCCGAGACCCTCCGCCTCCAGACCGGCCCGGCGGGTGCGGCACGGCATCGCGAAGACGTCGGCCGCCGCGTAGTGGGCGGGCGTCTGCGCGTGCTCCCGGCCGCCGGTGAACACGACCGAGCCCGGCTCGGTGTGCCGCCGCGCGAGGTCGCGCAGCCGCTGTTCGTCCGGGCCGCGGCCGACCAGCACCAGGGTGGCGCCGGGGACGGCCCGCCGGATCTGCGGGAGCGCGCGGATCAGGGAGTCCTGACCCTTGCGCGGGACCAGCCGGGCCACACAGAGGATCACCGGCCCGGTGGGACCGCCGCCCCGCTGCTCCCGCCACAGTGCGGACGACTCGTCGGACGGCCGCCCGGGCCGCGGCCGGAACAGGTCGGCGTCGACGCCGGGCACGAGCCGTTCCAGCCGGGCCGCGGGTCCGAGCGCGGGGGCGATCCGCTCGCGGGTGTACGGACCGAGGTAGGTGACGACGTCGACGCTGTCACCGATCCGCCGCAGCAGTCGACGGGCCCCCGGGGTGCGCGCCCACCAGATCTCGTGGCCGTGCGTGGTGGCGACGGTCCGCCGGATTCCCGGCGCTCGGCGGCGGAGCCCGGGCGTCATCGCGGCGAGCGGGGCCGCGGCGCCGAACCAGACCCGGTCGCAGCCGTACGCCCGGGCGATCTCGGCGGCCCGGCGGGTGACCCGCCCGGTCGGCAGCAGCGTCCGGGACCGGTCGCGGATCACCGGGAACGGCAGTGCGGCGTCGTGGTGGGCGGAGCCCGGTTCGTCCGAGGTGTAGACGACGACCTCGCCGCCGGGCAGCCGGGTGGCCATGGCGTGGACGAAGGTCTCGATGCCGCCCTGTCGGGGCGGGAAGTCGTTGGTGACGATGAGGGTGCTGGTCATGGGGTGGTGACGACCTCGGTTCGGGGGAAGGCGGTGGCGGTGGCGGTGGCGGTGGCGGTGGTGCGGGCCGGGGCGCGGGCCGGTTGCCGGGGGCGGGCGGGCACCGGGGTGGTGGGGCGGCGCGGCGCGGGACGGACGCACCCGCCCGCCCGCGGCGGCGGGGCGAGGAGAGCAGGGGCACGTACGGACGGGGCGGGCACGGCGGGCACGGCGGTGGCGGTGCGGGCACGGTCGGCCCCGGGGCGGTCGCGCGCGGACAGCCTGGCGAGGAGGACGAGGAGCGCGGGCAGCGCGAGGTAGCCGAACCGTCCGGCGGGCGCCAGCAGGAAGGCCAGGCCGAGTCCGAGTGCCAGCCGGTTGGCTGCGCCGGTGGCGTCCCGGGGCGGGCGGAGCGCGAGCGACGCGGCGACCGCGAGTCCGGCGAGCAGGAGCAGGGTGAGGGAGGTGTACCACCCGGCCGGGCCGAGGTCGGCGAGGATCCGGCCGGGCAGGGGGCTGCTCGCGGGCGTGGGCAGCCCGCCGCGCCCGGTGGGGAAGGCGAACACCTGCTGCACCAGCGGTCCGGGCGCGCGCAGTGCACCGGGCAGGACGATCGCGGCCGTGCCGGCCACGGCGGTGGCCGTCGCGCGCACCGCCGCCCGCCGTCCGGCGGTGGCGGCCAGCAGGGCGGCGACCACGGCGACCGCCGGCCAGGCCGTCCACTTGAGCGTGCAGGCCAGGGCGAGGGCCGCTCCGGCGCCGAGAGGGCGGGCCCGGCCGGCCAGGGCGAGCGCCAGGCAGCAGAGTCCGGTGAGTGGCAGGTCGACCCCACTGACGCAGAGCGGCAGCGCGACCGGCGGCGAGGCGATCAGCGCCGCGACCTGCGTGCCGACCTGCGGGCCGACCGGGCCGACGGCAGGCCCCGAAGCCAGAACAGGTCCGCCCCGATGCCGACGCCGATGCTCACGCCGCAGCCGCAGCCGCAGCCGCAGCCGGGTCCGGTGCGGTCCGACGGCCGCGACCAGGCAGCCGAAGAACGCGGCGGCACACCACACCCGTGCGTCGCCGAGCATCCGGACCGGCCACCCGTCCGATCCGAGCAGCGCGCGAGGCAGCCCGAACAGCGCCATGCCGGGCAGGTACGGCGTGTACTCGGCGACCGTGTGCGGCTCGGCCAGGTACGGCGTGCCGTGCCGGAGCAGCAGTTCGCCCGACCGTTCGATGACGGTGACCTCGCTCTGCCCCTGCCCGGTGGCGACCAGGACGAACAGCGGTACGGCGATCGCGCCGGCGAGCGCGACGGCCGCCGCGCAGCGGGACGCCCACCGCCGGGGCAGCACCAGCACGGCAACCGCCGCCGCCAGGTATCCCGTTGCGGCGTGCAGTCCCCAACTCCGGTGCGGTCCCAGCCCGGAGACGAGCGGGAACGCCCCGGCCCAGCCGGCCGCGACCAGCCATCCGCCGCACCACAGCAGCCGTCGCCCGCCGGGGGAGCGGTGGCGGTGACGGTCGTGGCGGTGGCGGTCGTGGAGACGAGGTCGATCGTGAGGGCGGGGAGGGCTCGGACGGCTTCGACGGGCGCGGTGAATCAGCACCACTTCATTGCAGCGGCGCAGGTCGGCGAGGTCATGAGGGCCAGGTCGAGTCCTGTGGTCGGGTTTCCCCTACCACGGTCGGGCGCGCGGGGAGGGCCGCGCGCAGGCCGGACGGTGGGATCGTGCACGGGTGGGGTCCGCCCTTTCGCGAGGTGTTCCGAACAAGTGAATTCGTACCCGACCTGACGTTCGGTGTCCATGGAATTACGCTCGGTGCCGTCCGGTCGCTATCGTGGACGGCGTGGTGAGGTCCTGGGATGCGGCGGTGGAACGGGCGCAGGCGCGGCTGGAGGCGGCGCCCGGGGTGCGGGCGGTGGGGGAGGGCGAGGGGCGGCGGTTCGCGCTCTGGGACCTCGCGTCGCGCGCCGAGGGGGAGTTGGGCGAGCAGGTGGATCCGGAGGCGATCGGTCCGGCGGAGGAACGCGCCCTGCGACAGCGGCTCGGAGAGAGCGGGCGCGAGTGGCCGGACGGTGAGCTGTACCGCCGCCGCTACTGGTTGACCGGCGCCGCCGGGACCGCCGACCCCGTGGGCGGAGCGGCCGACGCCACCGGTGCCGTGGCCGGCGCCCCGGTCGGCACCGTCGCCGTCGACAACTGGACGAAGGGGCCCGGGCAGTTGGCCGTCTCCTCGCTCTACCTGCGCCCCGCCGCGCGTGGGCGCGGCCTCGCCGCGACGGTGCTCGACCAGCTCTACCGGGCCGCCACGGCCGAGGGCCTGCCCGGCTACCGCCTGGAGGCGCACTGGACGTGGCAGCACGCCGTCCGGTACTACCTGCGCCGCGGTCTCTGGGTGGTCTCCTGGAAGCACGCCGTCGGCCTGGCGCGGCTGCCCCAACTGCCGCCCTACAGGGTGCGGGAGGAGGAGGACCGGCTGGTCCTGCTGGTCGCGGACGGGGCGCCGGGCCCCGGTGGCGGCTGGACCCCGCTGCTCACCGCCGGCCGCGAGGGCCGCTGGCTGCGGCTGGACGAGACCACGGACTACCGCCGGGCGGACGGCTGGGTGCGCGACTTCGCCCGCTCCACGCTCGCCCTGCACCTGGCGCTCGCCGGACGCCCGCTGGTGCGCGGCCCGCAGTGGTGGGCGGAGGCGTGGCGGTGGTCGGACGCGGGGGAGCCGGAAGGGCTCGCGTACCGGATCGAGCACGTCGAGCGGTCGGCGCGCGACGGCGGCCGGCCGGTCACGACCCCCTACCGTCCGATCCTGGCCGGCCCGGGCGGCGGCCCGGGCGGCAGGCAGGTCCGTGAGCAGGCCCACGACCAAGGCCGAGATCAGGGCCGCGATCAGGGCCGCGACCGGACCGGCGACCGGAGGGGGGAGCCCGGCGATCCCGCGCGATGACCTCGCCGCGCACCGCTCCGCACCCCGGCGGGCCGACCTGGGAAACTCGCCGCATGGCAGAGATCGAGATCGACGGCGCACCCGCCGACCCCGCGCAGCTCGCGGCGCTGGGCCTGCTCAACTACGGGCACTTCACCACGCTGCGCGCCGAGGCGGGCCGCACCCGCGGGCTGACGCTCCACCTGGACCGGCTGGTCCGCGACTGCCGCACGGTGTTCGGGGCCTCCCTGGACCGGGAGCTGGTCCGCGACCGGATCCGGCACGTCCTCCCGGCCGACGGCGCGCCGGTGATCGTCCGGGTCACCGTGTTCGACCCGGCGCTCGGCCTCGAACGCCCGGCCGCGCCGGCCGAACCCCGGCTGCTGGTCACCACCCGCCCGGCGCCGGCCGGCCCGCCCGGCCCGCTGCGGGTCCGCACCGCCGTGTACCGGCGCGAGTTGCCGGGAGTGAAGCACGTCGGCCTGTTCGGGCTGCTCCATCACCGCAGGCTGGCCCAACTGGCCGGTTTCGACGATGCGCTGCTGGTCGACGAGGACGGTCGGATCACCGAGGGCGCCACCTGGAACCTCGCCCTCCACGACGGCCGTGACCTGGTCCGACCGGACGCCGCCGCCCTGCCCGGCGTCACCGAGGCACTGCTGGCCGGCGCGTACGGCGGCCCGCAGCGGCGCGAGCCCGTCGCACCGTCCGGGCTGGACCGCTTCGTCGCCGCCGTCGCCGTCAACGCGGGCGTCGGGGTCCGCCCGGTCGCGGCGATCGACGGCACCCGGTTCGACCCGGCCCACCCCGCCGTCGCCGAACTCCGCGCCGCGTACGAGGGCATCGACGGCGAGCGGATCTGACGAGGAGGCCCGAGGGGGAGGGTCCGAGGAGAGAGCCCGGGGAGGAGATCCGCCCGAGAGGCCGGACGGCGAGGCCCGACGGCGAGGCCCGACGGAGAGTCCCGGGCGTGCGACCGGCGCCCTGGCGCGACCGCGCCCGCACGCGGGCCGTCGTCCGGCGGCGGCGGGGAGGGCTGGCGCCACCCGGAGAGCGCGCCGGGGGATAACCCCACCCCCCGTCCGCCAGCGGCCTCCATGGTCCGCCGCGCCGCGTCTTCCTAGCCTGGAACACGTCGACGACCAGCGACGATCCCCGAAGGAAGGCCCACCATGGCACCCCGCCGCACCCGCCCCCAGCCCGAGCCGTACGGGCGTTCCGACGCCCACGCCGCGATCGAGCTGCGCGGCGTGCGGCGCAGCTACGGCCGGGGCGGCGAGACCGTGCACGCCCTGCGCGGCGTCGACCTCGCCCTCGGCCGCGGTACCTTCACCGCGGTCATGGGCCCGTCCGGCTCGGGCAAGAGCACGTTCCTGCAGTGCGCGGCCGGCCTGGACCGCCCGACCGCCGGCGAGGTCTACCTGGGCGGCGAGGAGATCACCCGGCTGAGCGAGAACCGGCTCACCAAGCTGCGCCGCAGCCGGATCGGCTTCGTCTTCCAGTCCTTCAACCTGCTGCCCTCGCTGACCGTGCTGCAGAACGTCCTGCTCCCGCAGCGCCTCGCCGGTGAGCGCCAGGACCGTTCCCGGGCCAAGGAGTTGCTCGCCCGGGTCGGTCTCGGTGACCACGCCGGGCGCCGGCCGGGGCAGCTCTCCGGCGGTCAGCAGCAGCGGGTGGCGATCGCCCGCGCACTGATCACCGACCCGGACGTGCTCTTCGCGGACGAGCCGACCGGCGCACTGGACACCAGGACCGCGCACGAGGTGCTGGGCCTGCTCCGCGGCGCGGTGGACTCGATGGGTGCCACCGTCGTGATGGTCACCCACGACCCGGTGGCCGCCTCGGTCGCCGACCGGGTGCTCTTCCTGGCCGACGGCGCGCTCGCCGACGAGCTGTACCGGCCGGACCCGCGGACGATCGCCGACCGGATGGTCACGCTGGCCGCGCGCCCGGTGGGGGTGGCGGCATGACCAACGGACTCGCCCGCGCCTCGGTGCGGTTCCGCCCCGCCTCCTTCGTCGGCACCTTCGTCGCGCTGCTGTTCGGCGCGGCCGTCGTGATGGCCTGCGGCACGCTGCTGCAGACCGGCCTCACCGCCTCCGTGCCGGCCGGCCGGTACGCGAGCGCGCCGGTGGTCGTGGCCGCCGACCCGACCGTCACGATCACCTACAAGAGCGCCGAGGACACCGAGACCGAGAGCCAGTCGGTGCCCGAGCGGGCCCGTCTGGACGCGGGGCTGGCGGCCCGGATCGCCGCCCAGCCGGGCGTGGCCGCCGCCCGCCCCGACACCGCCTTCCCGGTGCAGGGCGCCGCCGGCACCCCGCTGGCGGGATCGCCGCTGACCGGCCGGGGCTTCGCCTCGCTCGGCATCACCGGCCCCGCCGACAAGCTGGTCGAGGGCCGCGCCCCCGGCGCCGGCGAGGTCGTCCTGGACGCCGACACGGCGCGCGCCGCCAAGCTGGCGCCCGGGACCACCGTGACGCTCACCGCGCCCGGCGGCAGCGGCAGTTACCGGATCTCCGGCCTCGCCGCCCCGCAGCAGTTCGGCGCCGCGGCGGCCGGGACGCCCACCGCCTGGTTCGCGGACCAGCCGGCCGACCGCCTCTCCGGCCACCCCGGCCGGGTCGACGCCATCGCCGTGCAGCCCCGCGAGGGTGTCGACGCCAAGGCGCTCGCCGCGCAGGTCGAGCAGGCCGTGGGCGACCGGGCGGAGGTGCTGACCGGGGACGACCGCGGCACCGTCGAGCAGCCCGTGCTCGCCGAGGCGCGCACCATGCTGACCGCCCTGGGCGGCTCCTTCGGCGGCACCGCCACCATGACCGCCGTCTTCGTGGTCGTCTCCACCGTCGCCCTGGCCACCGGCCAGCGCGCCCGCGAGTTCGCCCTGCTGCGCGCCATCGGCGCCACCCCGCGGCAGATCCGCCGCACCATCGCCACCGAGGCGATGCTGGTCGCCCCCCTCGCCGGTGCGCTCGGCATCCTGCCCGGACTGGCCCTGGCCCGCTGGTGGTTCGACGAGATGGTGGAGCGCGGCGCCGTCCCGGACTCGGTGGAACTGTCGGTCGGCCCGGTGCCGATGCTGGCAGCCGTCGGCGTCTGCACGCTCGCCGCGCTGGGGGCCGGCTTCGTCGCCGCCCGCGGCCCGGCCCGGATGCGCGCCGGCCAGGCGCTCGGTGCGGCAGCCGTCGAAGCCGGCCGTCCGGGCAAGGTGCGCACCGTGATCGGCCTGCTCTTCGCCGCGGGTGGCGTGTCGCTGGCCGGCCTCGCCTCGGCCCTGAAGGGTTCCGACGCCGCCAACACCGCGCTCGGCGTGGTGATGTGCTTCCTGACCGCCGTCGCGCTGCTCGGCCCCTGGGTGGCCCGGGGCGCGGCCGGGGTGCTCGGTGCCCCGCTGCGGGCCGGCGGCGCGCCAGGCTCGCTGGCCGCCGACAACACGCGGGCCAACGCCCGCCGGCTGGCCTCCGCGATCACGCCGATCGCCATGGTCACCGCCTTCTGCGGCACCCTGCTCTTCCTGCAGACCACGATCAGCCACGAGACCGGTGAGCAGGTGCGCAGCGGCATCACCGCCGACCACGTGCTCGCGTCGACGGGCCCGGGCCTGCCCGCCGGCACCGCCGAGCAGGCGGCGAAGGTGCCCGGTGTGGAGGCGGCGGTCGGCGTCCTGCGCACCGGTGTCCTCTACCGCAGCGGGCAGACGGTGCAGACCGCCAACGCGCTGGGTGTCGCCGGTGACCCGGCCCGGCTCCCCCGGGTGCTCGACCTCGGCGTGCACGAGGGCTCGCTGGCCGAGCTCGGCCGCTCGACGGACACCGTCGCGCTCTCCCGGACCATGGCCGACGACCTCGGTGTCAAGGTCGGTGACCGGGTCCCGCTCTGGCTCGGTGACGGTACGGAGGCGAAGCCGCTGCTGGTCGCCACCTACGAGCGCGGGCTCGGCTTCGGGCAGGCGCTGCTGCCCCGGGCGGCCGTCGCGGAGCACGTGACCGCCGGCTACGACAGCCAGGTGCTGGTCACGGACGCGCCGGACGCCGACCGGGCCGCGGTCGCGAAGCAGCTGGCCGGGGTGGGCGGCGGGACGGCTCTGCTCGTCACCGACCGGGCCGGGTTCGTCGCCCAGGCCGACAAGGCGCAGGAGCTCGGCGCCTGGGCGAACACCGTGATGGCGGGGGTGCTGGGCGGGTTCGCGGCGGTCACGGCCGCCAACACCCTGGTGATGACGGTGCTGGACCGGCGCCGCGAGATCGCGCTGCTGCGGTTGGCGGGGACGACCCGGCGGCAGGTGCGCGGCATGATGCGCTGGGAGGCGCTGCTGGTCGCCGCGACCGGCCTGGTGGTCGGCGGTGCGATCGCCTGGACCACCCTGGTGCCGGTCACCCGGGGCATCGCCGGCGCGGCGCCGCACGTCCCGGTCGGGACGGCGCTGCCGCTGGGGGGCGCGGCGGTGCTGCTCTGCCTCGCCGCGACCGCCCTGCCGGCCCGGGCCCTGCTGCGGACCCGTCCGGTGGCGATGGGCGGCGGCCGGCAGTAGGGACGGCGAGGAGGGGACCGGTCCGGTCCCAGCAGGCCGGGCGGGGAAGGCCAGGCGGGAAAGGCCGTCCCGGGGGAGGTCGTCCCGGGGGAGGGAACGGCCTGGGGAAGGACCGGAGCTCCGGCTCCGCAGGGGGCGTGAACGGGCGGTGCGCGCGGGTCTGGCGCACCGCCCGTTCGGGTGACAAACCCGCGCCGAACAGGCGCCAGAGAGTGGTAGAAGGCCGGAAGGCCCTTGATCCACACCGATCGTGATGTCTGATCAGCTACGCTCACGGCCGCGTCCGTCCGGTGCCGCACGCCCGGGGACGCCGTCCCGTCCACCCCCGCGCCGAGCCGGTCCGGCACGCCCGGTGTGCCCGCTGCCGGGCCCCGGCGCGCCCCGGCAGAGAGAAGGCCGACCGATGAGCAGTCCTCCTGCGGCCCGCACGCCCCGCCCGCCCCGTCCGTCGCTGCGCCTGCGGCCCCGCCTGCCGCCGCGTCTGCCGCTGCTGGCGCTGCGGGCCACCGCCACCGCGCTCGCCGTCCTGGCCGTGGTCCAGACGATGCTGGCCGCCAGCTTCCTGAACGGCCACTACGACTCGCTCAAGGCCCACGAACTGGCCGCCATGGCCCTGGACACCCTGGTGCTCGTCCAGCTGGTGGCCGCCGCGTTGGTCGGCCTGGTCGCCCGTCGCGGCCCGGGCGGCACGCGCGGACCGTTCCGGCCGCTCGGCACCGCGGCGCTGCTGGCGGTCGCGGCAGGCGCCCAGACGGCCTTCGGATACGACCGGGCGGTCGGGCTGCACGTCACCCTGGGCGTCCTGCTGGTCAGCGCCCTGCTGTTCGCCCTGGTCGGCGCCTGGCGTCTGCCGCTGCCCGCGAGCGGCGGCGCCCCCGCCGCCCCGCAGGGCGCCGCCGCCGGACGGCTGCCCCGTCCGAGCGGCTCGATGGAGGTGGCGCAGTGAGGCGCCGCCGGTTCCTCGGCGTCGGCGCGGCCGTGATCGGCGCGGGCGCGGTCGGGGCCTTCGCCGTGCCGCCGGCCGCCCGGCTGCTGGCCGAGGCGCGGCCGGGACGCCTGCTGACCAGCGAGGTCCCGCTGCCGGAGCCGTTCCGGGTGCCGCTGCCGGTGCCGCCCGTCCTCGCCCCGGTCCGCTCCGACGCGACCACGGACCACTACGAGATCGTCCAGCGGGTCGCCGGCCTGGAGATCCTGCCCGGCCTGCGCACCGAAGCCTGGACGTACGGCGGGACCTTCCCCGGCCCGACCATGGTCGCGCGGGCGGGCCGCGAGGTCGTGGTCCGCCACCGCAACGAGCTGCCGGTGCCCTCGGTGGTCCACCTGCACGGCGGCCACACCCCGGCGGACAGCGACGGCTACCCCGTCGACCTGCTGCTCCCGGCCGGATCGTCGGCCGACCACGCGGCGCACGCGATGGCGGGGATGGCCGGGATGGCGGGGATGGCCGGGACGTCCGGGACAGGAACCGTGGGCCGGACCGTCGTCGGTGAGCGCAGCTACACGTACCCGGGCCACCAGCGTGCCGCCACCCTCTGGTACCACGACCACCGGATGGGCTTCACCGGCCCCGGCATCTGGCGCGGCCTGGCCGGCTTCCACCTGATCGGCGACGAGGAGGAGGACGCCCTGCCGCTGCCGCGCGGCGAACGCGACCTCCCGCTCATGCTCGCCGACCGCGCCTTCGCCTCCGACGGCTCGTTCCGCTACCCCTCCGTCGACCCCGGGCTGACCGTTCCGGGCGTCACCGACGACTACATGAACGGCGTGCTCGGCGACGTCATCCTGGTCAACGGCGCGCCCTGGCCACGCGTCGAGGTGGACCGCGCCCACTACCGGCTGCGCCTGCTCAACGCCTCCAACACCCGGATCTACCGCCTGGAACTCGACCCGCAGCCCGCCGACGGCGGCGCGCTGGTCCAGATCGGCGGCGACGGAGGACTGTTGGAGACACCGATCCGGCACGACGCCGTCGAGATCGCCCCCGCCGAGCGGTTCGACGTCGTGGTCGACTTCTCCCGCTACCCGCCCGGCACGTCCGTCCGCCTGACGAACCGCTTCGGCAGCGAGCGGACCGGCGAGGTCCTCCGCTTCGACGTCACCTCCCGCCCGGTGACCGACGACGCGACCGTCCCCGAACGCCTCTGCACCCTCGAACGGCTCGACCCCGGCGCCGCCGTCACCACCCGCACCTTCGGCTTCCGCCGCAGTCGCAACGACGGCTGGACGATCAACAACCGGCCGTACGAGCCGGGCCGCGTGCTGGCGGCCCCGGCGCTCGGCACCACCGAGATCTGGAGGTTCTTCAGCGACGTCCACCACCCCGTCCACCTGCACCTGGACCAGTTCCAGGTGCTCTCCCGCAACGGTGGTGACCCGGGCCCGTACGACGCGGGCTGGAAGGACACCGTGGACCTGCGGCCGTCGGAGGGGGTGGAGGTGCTGGTGAGGTTCACCGACTACCCGGGGACGTACATGCTGCACTGCCACAACCTGGAGCACGAGGACATGGCGATGATGGCGGACTTCGTCGTGGAGTGAGCGGGGACGGTGCGCGGCTCCGTCCGCTCGCGCACCTTTCACCCGTTCGGCGGAGCGTCGGCGGGGGAGTCGCGCGCCCACCCACCTCGTGGCAGCCCCCGCCCGCGCCCCGACATGCCGCCCCGCGGCGCGTGGCCTAGCGTCGCGAGGGAGGGGGGTCCCGGCCGTGGAGGGGCTCCGGGCCGCACAGCGAGGAGCCGCGCATGACCAGTCCCGCCGAACGCCGCCGGCGCGGCCGGGCCGCCCGCAGCCGGGTCTCCCGCTCCGCCCACGGCCGCTGGATCCCCGCCGCCGACCGCCCGGACCCGATCCGCCTGCTGGAACACCAGGCCGAGGACCGGCTCGCGGACCTCCGCCCGATCCGCTACGGACGGATGGCCGAATCCGCGTTCGCCTTCCTGCGGGGCTCCGCCGCCGTCATGACCGCCGACCTCGCCGCCGTCCCCGACACCGGCCTCACCGTCCAACTGTGCGGCGACGCCCACCTGCTGAACTTCGGCGTGTACGCCTCGCCGGAACGCGCCCTGCTCTTCGACGTCAACGACTTCGACGAGACCTACCCCGGCCCCTTCGAGTGGGACGTCAAACGGCTCGCCGCCAGCGTCGCGGTCGCCGCCCGCGACAACGGCCACGACGACGACCGCGCCCACCGCGCCGCGCTCGCCGCCGCGGACGGTTACGCGGTCGCCATGCGGCGCCTCGCCGAGATGGGCGAACTCGAGGTCTGGTACGCCCGGATCGACACCGCCGACCTGCCGGCGACGGTCCGCGGGGGCGGTCGCCGCCGACAGGTCGAGGCCAACCTCGACCGCGCCCGCCGCCGCACCAGCCTGCAGGTCTTCGGCAAGCTCACCGAGCGGGGTGAGGACGGCCGCCGTCGCATCATCAGCGACCCGCCGCTGATCGAACCGGTGCCGCGCGACGAGCTGCGCAGGGTCGGCAAGATCTTCAGCGACTACCGCGCCACCCTCGCCGAGGACCGCCGGGTCCTGCTCGACCGCTTCCAACTGGTCGACGTCGCCCGCAAGGTGGTCGGCGTCGGCAGTGTCGGCACCCGCTGCTTCATCCTCCTCCTGGAGGGCCGGGACGAGCGCGACCCCCTCTTCCTCCAGATCAAGGAGGCCGGACGGTCCGTGCTGGAGGACTACCTGCCGGAGACGCCGACCGAGGGCCGTCACCTCACCGAGGCGCCGGTCGTCCACGGCGGCCGGCGCGTCGTCACCGGCCAGCACCTGATGCAGGCCGCCAGCGACATCTTCCTCGGCTGGACCACCGGCCCCGGGGGCCGCCACTTCTACGGACGCCAGCTGCGCGACATGAAGGGGGCCGCCGCCGTCGCCGACATGGCGCCCGCGGACCTGCGCGCCTACGCCGACCTCTGCGGCCGGACCCTGGCCCGCGCCCACGCCCGCTCCGGCGACCGTCTCGCCGTCGCCGGCTACCTGGGCAGCGCCGACACCTTCTCCGAGGCCGTGGCCGACTTCGCCGTCCAGTACGCGGACCGGACCGTCGTCGACCACGCGGCGTTGCTGGCCGCGATCGACGCGCACGCGGTGGCGGCACGGCGGGGTATCTGAGGCCGCCCCGGCCTGCCCGGGACCGAGCCCGGCCCGGGTCCGGCCCCGCCCGGGGGCCGGAGCCGCCCCCGTGGACAAATGGCTCCCGTGGACTTCCCCCGGACACTGCGCGAGCGCCGCACCCACCGCCGTCTCAGCCAGCTCGAACTCGCCACCCGCGCCGGGACCACCCGGCGCCACCTCAGCTTCATCGAGTCCGGCCGCTCGGCGCCCGGGCGCGGCATGGTGGTCCGGCTCGCCGAGTCCCTGGACCTGCCGCTGCGCGAGCGCAACGAACTGCTGCTGTCCGCCGGTTACGCCCCCGTCTACGCCGAGCACCCGCTCGACGGTCCCGAGCCGGCGCCGGTCCGGACCGCCCTCGGTCACCTCCTCGACGGCCATCTCCCGTACCCCGCCCTGGTGGTGGACCGCTCCGGTGACGTCGTCGCGGCCGACGCCGCCCTCGGGCTGCTGACCGAGGGGGTGGCCGCCGAGTTGGTCGGCCCCGGCACCAACGCCTACCGGCTGGCCCTGCACCCGGACGGCCTGGCCCCGCGGATCCTCAACTTCGGCGCCTGGGCCCGGCACATCCTCGAACGGACCACCCACCTGGGCGCGCTCCACGCCGAACTGCTCGGCTACGTCGGGGCGCCGGAGGCGGCGCGGTCCGACCGGCCGTCCGGCCTGCCCTCGTCTCCCTGCTCCTGCTCGGTGTCGCAGGGGTGACCTTCGGGAGAGGTCCTTCAGGTGCTACCTCTGGTTTCTTGGGTCTGACCAGGATGACCGCCGTCGCGTCTTGATCGACATCCTGGAAAGCAGTCTTCGCGGCCTCCGAAGGCTCGAAGAGGTGAATTCGGAAAAGGTGACGGATGCCGCGGGGCCCTTCGGCGTTCGGGGGTGTGGCGGGTCAGGCGGGGGTGAGGAGGTGGAGGGCGGCGGGGGTGACGGTGACGGTGACGGGGAGGGGGGCCATGAACTCGCCGTCGGCGTAGGCGGTGATGGCGGGGGAGTCGATGCGGACCGACGTGGTGCGGTGGGTGGTGACCTCGCGGCGTCGGACGTGGGTGCCCTTGAAGAGGGTGGGGAAGAAGCGGGCGATGCGGTGGCGGGGCATCGCGTCGACGAGGGTGAGGTCGAGGAGGCCGTCGGTGGGGTCGGCGGTCGGGCAGATGAGCATCCCGCCGCCGTAGCTGCTGGTGTTGCCGACGGCGGCGAGCGTGAGGTCGCGGGTGATCTCGGTGCCGTCGGCGAGGGTGAGGTGGAAGGGCAGCGGGCGGAGGTTGGCGAACTCGACGGCGATGGCGAGGTTGTAGCGCATCCGGCCGCGGGGCCAGCGGAGCCGGTTGGTGCGGTCGCTGACCAGGGAGTCGAAGCCGCTGGCGAGGACGGAGCCGAACCGGCGGGTGCTGCCGTCGGCCGCCGTGACGAGGCCGAGGTCGACGGTGCGGGTGTGGCCGGCGGCGACGACGTCGGCGGCGGCCTCCGGGGCGTTGCGGGGGAGGCCGTAGGCGCGGGCGTGGTCGTTGCCGGTGCCGGCGGGGACGACGCCGAGGGGGACGGACGTGCCGGCGGCGGCCTGCAGGCCGAGGTTGACCATGCCGTCGCCGCCGACGACGACCAGGGCGTCGCAGGACCCGGAGCCGACGGCGGCGCGGGCGAGTTCGAGGGACTCGGCGGCGGAGGTGCCCGCTTGCGCGTCCACGGCGATGCCGAGGTCGCGCAGGCGGGCGGTGGCGCGGCGGGCCGCCGGCTCGGCGTGGCCGGCGGCTGCCGCGGGGTTGGTGAGGAGAACGACGCGGGCGATGGTTCTCCGGCCGCTCACGGGATCAGCTTGCCCGGGTTGAGGATGCCCGCCGGGTCCAGCTCGGCCTTGACGGCGCGCAGGATGCGCACGCCCAGCTCGCCGATCTCGTCGGTCATCCAGGGGCGGTGGTCGGCGCCGACCGCGTGGTGGTGGGTGATCGTGCCGCCGGCCGTCAGGATGGCGTCGCAGGCGGCGCGCTTCGCACCGGCCCACCGCTCCAACGGGTCGTCGCCGAGGGCGGCGACGACCGTGAAGTAGAGCGAGGCGCCGGTCGGGTAGACGTGCGAGATGTGGCAGAGCACGAGCGAGCCGGGGAGGGCCTCGGTGAGGGCGGTGGTCACGGCCAGACGGAGCTCGGGGAGGTTCCGCCAGCTGGTGGCGGTTTCGAGGGTCTCGCAGAGCGCGCCCGCGCGGAGCAGGGAGTCCCGCAGGTAGGGGGCGTTGAACCGGCCGTGTTCCCAGGCCCGGGCGGGTGCCTCGCCGAGCGGGGTGCCGCCGGCGGCGAGCAGGACGGCGCGGGTCTCCGCGTGGCGGGTGGCGGCCTGTTCGGCGGTGCCCTCGAAGACGGTGACGGCCAGGCAGCCGGTGACCGCGGGTTCGCCGCCGATCCTCTCGGTCATCGCGAGGTTGACCATGGTCTCGGCCTCGTCGGAGAGCCGGATGACGGTCGGGCCGGTGCCCTGCTGCTCGACGGCGCGCAGCGCGGCCGAGCCGGTGGCGAAGTCGGGGAAGGACCAGGCCTCGTACGCCTTGGCGGCGGGCGCGGGGTGGACGCGGACCCGGACGGCGGTGATCACGCCGAGGGTGCCCTCCGAGCCGAGGAACAGTTCGCGCAGGTCGGGTCCGGCGGCGGAGGCGGGGGCGCGCCCGAGGTCGAGGGTGCCGGCCGGGGTGACGACGCGCAGGCCGCGCACCATCTCGTCGAACCGGCCGTGGCCGGCCGAGTCCTGACCGGAGGAGCGGGTGGCCGCGAAGCCGCCGATGGTGGCGAAGCGGAAGCTCTGCGGGTAGTGGCCGAGTTCGAGGCCGTGCGCGGCGAGCAGCGCCTCCGCCGCCGGGCCGGTGAGGCCCGCGCCGAGGACGGCCTCGCCGGAGGTCTCGTCGAGGTCGAGCAGCCGGTCGAGGCGACGCAGGTCGAGCGACACGACGGCCGCGAGGCCGCCGCGCTCCGGGTCCAGCCCGCCGACCACGCTGGTGCCGCCGCCGAAGGGCACGACGGCGATGCGGCGTTCGGCGCACAGCGCGAGCAGGGCGGCGATCTCGTCCTCCCCTCCGGGCAGGACGACGGCGTCGGGCGCGTCCTGCGGTGCGCGGCTGCGGCGGCGCAGCAGGTCGGGGGTGGACTTGCCGCCGGCCCGGGGGAGGCGGTCGGCGTCGGCGGCGCTGACGTGCGCTTCGCCGACGACGGCGGCGAGGGCCGCGAGGTCGTCCGGGGACAGGGCGGACGGCCGCAGCACGACGTCCGGGGCGTCCGGGCCCGGCTCGGCGTCGCCGGTGACGCCGAGGGCGGCGGCGAGCAGGCCCTTGACGTCGGCGGACAGCTCCTTGGCGAGGGCCGGGTCGCCCCAGGCGTCCCACTTCATCGGGGGGAGCGGCAGCGCGGCGTCGGCCGGTTCCGCTTGCTTCTCGGCGGTCATGCGTTACAGTTTTACACATCATGTCAAGTAGTAACGCGGACCTCGACCGGTCGTCCGAGCCTCGCGGCACCGACGACGCCATCCTTGACGCCGCCGCCGATCTGGTCATCCAACTCGGCGTACGCCGGACCCAGTTGGCCGAGATCGCGCGCCGTGCCGGGGTCAGTCGGCCGACCGTCTACCGGCGCTGGCCGGACGTCCGGGCGGTGATCGGTGCGCTACTCACCCGCGAGATCGCGGCCACCCAGGAGGCCGTCCGGCTCGCCGGGGTGGACCGGGCCGCGTTCGTCGACGGTGTCGTCGAGGTCGCCGTCCGCCTGCGCGACCATCCGGTGCTCGGCGCGCTGCTGCGTTCCGCCGACTCCGACACGCTCTTCGAGTACGTGGTCGAACGCCTCGGGACCAGCCAGCGAGGGCTCCTCGAAGCACTCCGCGCCGGCATCGCGCAGGGGCAGGAGCACGGCTCGATCCGGGCCGGTGATCCGGTCGAGCTCGCCGCGATGGTGCTGCTGATCGCCCAGTCCACCGTCCAGTCGCACCGTATGGTGGCCCAGTTACTGTCCGAGGACGCGTGGCGGCGTGAACTGGCCCGCGCCCTGGACGGGTACCTCGCGCCGTGAACGACCGCCGGGGACCGGTGAACGCCCGCGCCGGGCGGGCCGTCCGTCTGCGGGTGACCCCCGTCCATGCCCGGTCGGCCGCCGTCGGCAGCCGGTGAACCGCCGCAACGCCACCCGCCACGGAGGCCGCAGATGACCACCACCGCCGGACCCTACGCCGGGACGACCCGACTCACCGCCCGTCGCCGGGAGTTGGAGCTCGACGCGCTCGCCGCCGACCCCGTCGTCGACGTCCTGGTGATCGGCGGAGGCATCACCGGCGTCGGTGTCGCCCTCGACGCGGCGGCGCGCGGGCTCTGCACCGTGCTCGTCGAGTCCCGCGACCTCGCGTTCGGGACCAGCCGGTGGAGTTCCAAGCTCGTCCACGGCGGCCTGCGCTACCTCGCCTCCGGGCGGATCGGCGTGGCGCGGGAGAGCGCCCGCGAACGCGGTGCGCTGATGACCCGTACCGCCCCTCACCTGGTCCGTTCGCTGCCCCAACTCGTGCCGCTGCTGGACGGGTTGTTCCGCCCGGGGCAGGCCGCGCTGGTCCGGGCCGGCTTCCTCGCGGGCGACGCCCTGCGGCTGGGCGCCGGCACCTCGGGCACCCTGCTGCCCCGGGTCCGCCGGGTGGACGCCGCCCGCGCCCGTGACCTGGTGCCCGGGCTGCGGGCAGCCGGTCTGAACGGCGGCCTCGTCGCTCACGACGGGCAACTCGTCGACGACGCCCGGCTGGTGGTCGCCCTCGCCCGTACCGCGGCGCAGTACGGGGTCTCGGTGCTCACCCGCGTCCGCGCCGACGAGGTCACCGGAGGCGGCGCCCGGCTCACCGACGGACTCACCGGCCAGTCGTTCACCCTCACCGCCCGCGCCGTCGTCAACGCCACGGGAGTCTGGGCCGGCGAGGTGGATCCGTCGATCCGGCTGCGGCCCAGCCGGGGCACCCACCTGGTGGTCGACGCCGCGGCCCTCGGCCGGCCGACCGCCGCGCTCACCGTCCCCGTGCCCGGGTCGACCAGCCGGTTCGTCTTCGCGCTGCCGCAGCAGCTCGGCCGGGTCGCGATCGGCCTGACCGACGAGGACGCGCCCGGCCCGATCCCGGACGAGCCCCGGCCCACCGACGCCGAGCTGGACTTCCTCCTCGACACCGTGAACTCCGCCCTGGAGACGGCCCTGACCAGGGCCGACGTGCGCGGCGCCTACGCCGGGCTGCGGCCGCTGCTCGACACCGGCGACGGCGCCACCGCGGACATCTCCCGGCAGCACGCGGTGCTGGAGTCGCCCAACGGCGTGATCACGGTGGTCGGCGGAAAGCTCACCACCTACCGCCGGATGGCCGAGGACGCCGTCGACACCGCGGTCCGCCTGCGCGAGCTGACCGCCCGCGACTGCTGGACCACCCGCCTGCCGCTGGTCGGTGCGCCCGGCCACCGCGACAGCCGGCCCTGCCCCGAGGGCGAGGTGCCGGCCTCCCTGGTCGCCCGCCACGGCGGCGCGGCGCGCGAGGTGCTCGTGGCGGGGGAAGCGCTGGGTGCCGGTTACGCGGCGCCGGTCGCGGGCGGCATCGACGTCAGCCGGGCCGAGATCGTGTACGCGGTGACGCACGAGGGCGCGCTGGACGTCGAGGACGTGCTGCACCGCCGGACCCGGATCGGCCTGGTCCCGGCGGACGCGGAGCGGGCCGGGGCGGCCGTCGAGGAGATCATCGCCAAGGTCCGCTGAGCGCCGAGCGCTGAGCGCCGAGTGCCGAGCCTTGCGGCAGGCGGCAGGCGGCAGGCGGCAGGCGGCAGGCGGCAGGCGGCCGGGTCGCCGGGCGGTCACTGCCCGGTGCGCTCCGCCATCGGGTGCACCGCGCCGTGCACGTCCAGCGCGCACGCGAGGGGGCGCTCGGGGTCACCGGTCCGCTTGAGCTCGACGGCGAGCGGCAGCGGAGGCTCCTCGGGCAGCTGGGCGGCCAGCGTGAGCGGGTAGACGCCGTGCCCGTGGACGCGGTGGAAGGCGACCTCCTTGCCGTCCACCAGCACCTCGGTCTCGGTGATCCAGCCGGACCGGACGTTCACCGTGACGGAGTGCCCGGCCCGGTCGAGATGGAAGCTGTGCCGCTGGCGCATGAAGACCTCCGGGGGACCGCCGGGCCCCCCGCGCGACCACGCCAGTCTACGTCCGGCCCCCCGGCCCGGCCGGGCGAGCGCGAGCGCTGCGGGAGTGGTGGGCCGCCCCCGTTCCCGCCCGGAATCGGGAACGGGATCGGGAACGGGGCCTCGGGAACGGGCCCCCGGGGAAGGGGGGACGCCACGGCGCCCTGGGCGCGCCTCAGACGAGGCGGCCGCCGCCGTCGACGTGCAGGACCGTGCCGGTGACGAAGGGGCTGGTCATCGCGAAGTGGACGGCGCGGACCAGGTCCTCGGTGGTGCCGGTCCGGCGTGCGGGGTTGCGGTCGGCGACGGAACGCAGGAAGTCGGTCTTGTCGGCGCCCATCCGGTCCCAGGCGCCGGTGTCGACGATGCCGGGGGAGACGGCGTTGACGCGGACCGGGGCGATCTCCACGGCCAGGGCCTGAACGAGGAAGGCGAGGGCGCCGTTGGTGGTGGCCATCACGGTGCGGGCGGGCGCGGGGCGCCAGGCGGCGACGCCGGAGAAGAAGGTGAAGGAGGCGCCGTCGGGGGTGTCGGTGGCGGCCTGGCCGGCGAGGTGCTTGGCGAGCAGCAGCGGGCCGTACACCTTGGCGGCGAACGCGCGGTGGACGTCGGCGAGTTCGAGTTCGGCGAGCGGGCCGTTGGCGGGCATGGCGGCGGTGGAGACCAGGTGGTCGAAGCGGCCGGTGGCGGCGGCGAGGGCGGCGATCGAGTCCTCGTCGGCGAGGTCGACCGGGACGACCTTCGTGGGGCCGGTCAGTTCGCCGGCGGTCCACTCCAGCTTGCGGGGGTCGGGGCCGGCGAGGACGAGTTCGGCGCCGGCGGCGGAGGCGGTGTGGGCGAGGGCGCGGCCGGTGTGGGAGCCGGCGCCGACGACGACGACGCGGCGGCCGGCGAGGGGGAGGGTTGCGGAGGAGGTCATGTCCGCAACCCTCCGCCGAGCAGGGGTGATACGTCCAAGGCTTGTTTTCTGGGAAAGCCATAAACTGCCTGCATGGCCACTCTCCGACAGTTCGAGTACCTGGTGACCGTCGTCGACACCGGTTCCTTCACGCGCGCGGCCGAGCTGCTGCACGTCACTCAGCCGGCGCTCTCGCACCAGGTGCGGGCGCTGGAGAAGGCGGTGGGCGGCGCGCTGCTGGAGCGCCTGCCGCGCGCGGTGCGGCTGACGCCGATGGGGCGGGCGGTGCTGCCGCACGCCCGGGCGGCGCTCGCGGATGCCGAGCGGCTGCGGGCGGCGGCCCGCTCGGCGGCCGGACTCGACGGCGGTGAGCTGGAGTTGGCGACGGTGTACTCGGTGAGCCTGGGCATCCTGCCGCCGGTGCTGCGGGCCTGGCGGCGCGCGCACCCGGGGGTGCGGATCCGGTTGCGCGAGTACGCGCACAACGAGGAGCTGCGGGCGGCGATGGCGGCGGGGCAGGCGGACGTCGCGGTGGGGACGCAGCCGGCCGACTGGGAGGGGCCGATCAGGGAACTGGGGGTGGAGGAGTTCGTCCTGGCGCTGCCGCCGGAGGACGCGGAGCCGGAGGGATGCCGGCGCGTTCCGCTGGCCGAGCTGGCGGAGCGGGACTGGGTGCACTACGCCCCCGGGAACGGGCTCGCGGACCTGCTGGACGCGGCCTGCGCGGAGGCCGGGTTCCGGCCCCGGGTGGCGGTGCGGACCGAGCAGACGGCGGCGGCCCCGCTGCTCGCGGCGGCCGGTCTGGGAGTGGCGCTGGTGCCGGCGAACATCGTGCCACCGGGGTTCGACGGGCTGGTCCGCCGGCCGGAGCCGCCGGTCCGGCGGGCGCTGGTGGCGTACACCCGGACCAGGCCGGACCCGTTGACGGCGGCCTTCGTCGACCTGCTGGCCCGGCAGGCGTGCCTGCTTCCGCCGCAGGTGGCGGCGCTGCTGGCGGAGGGGGGCTGAGGCGGCGGGCCGCGAAGGGTCGGGGCCCGGCCGGGGAGCGTGCCGGGGGCGGGCGGGGTGGTCGGCCGTGTGCCGGCCGGGGATGGCCGGGGATGGCCGTATTCGGTCGCACGGATTCTCGTGATCTCTACAGTGTTGTAGATTCTTTTCCAGGGAGAGCAGTAGCGCAACCGAGGAGGGCACTGTGGGAGTTTCGCTGGCCAAGGGCGGCAACGTCTCGCTGACCAAGGAGGCGCCGGGCCTCACCGCCGTCATCGTCGGACTCGGCTGGGACGTGCGGACGACCACCGGCGCCGACTACGACCTGGACGCGAGCGCGCTGCTCTGCAACGCGGTCGGCAAGGTGCTCTCGGACGGGCACTTCGTCTTCTTCAACAACCTGCGCAGCCCGGACGGTTCGGTCGAGCACAGCGGTGACAACCTGACCGGTGGCGGTGACGGCGACGACGAGCAGATCAAGGTCGACCTGGCCACCGTGCCGGCCGAGGTGGCCAAGGTGGTGTTCCCGGTGTCGATCTACGACGCGGACGCCCGGCACCAGAGCTTCGGCCAGGTCCGCAACGCGTTCATCCGGGTCGTCAACCAGGCCAACGGCCAGGAGATCGCCCGCTACGACCTCACCGAGGACGCCTCGACCGAGACGGCGATGGTCTTCGGCGAGCTCTACCGCAGCGGCGCCGAGTGGAAGTTCCGCGCGATCGGCCAGGGCTACGCCTCCGGCCTGCGCGGCATCGCGACCGACTACGGCGTGAACGTCTGACGGGTCGAACCGTCCGGCACTGAAGGGGAGTTCGACGGCCGGTCGAGGGACAGGCCGCCGAACCCGCCCGTACCGGCGAGCTGTTCGCGCCACCACTCGGCCATTCCGGCCTCGTCGATGGTCCTCCAGTCCGGTGCGCCGGTGACCTGGGCCCGTCCGAGCCGGCGGCCGAGGTCGACCAACGCCCGCCCCACCGTGCCGCGTTCGCGGTCGTAACCGGGCAGCAGATCGTCCCAGCCGTCCGCCGACCGCCAGGCGTCCTCGAAGGCGCAGGCGTCCTGGAGGGCCTTGGCCGCGCCGCTGGTGTTGTGCGGGCGGACCAGGGTGGCGGCGTCCCCGGCGAGCAGCAGGCGTCCGGCGGTGCGGCGCGGGGTCGCGAGGTCGTGGATCGGCTGGAGCAGGATCCGCTCGACCGGGGTCAGGTTGACCACCCCGGCCCAGTACGGCGGGAGGTGCCGGTCGGCGAGGTCGGCCAGTTCGTCGAGGCGGACGCGGTCGAGCGAGCCGGCCGGGATGCCGTTGGGGTCGGCCGGCGTGTGGGCCGGGGCGCCGGCCCCGGTGTCGCCGGCCCTGCTGTCGCCGGCCCCGGTGTCGCCGGTCGGGTGCAGCCAGGCGGGTGCGGGGGCGTAGAAGACCCAGTTGACCAGGGTGGTGCCGGGCTCCAGGCCGGGAATGCGGTAGAGCACGACCTGGCCGCCGGGGTAGCAGGCGGTGATCACCTCGTGCCCGGGCCAGCGCGCGCCCCCGCCGGGCAGCCGGTCGAGGAGGCGGGCGTCGAAGCTGCCGCGCCAGCAGACGTAGCCGGCGTACTCGGGCCGGGCGTCCGGGCAGACGGCGCCCCGGACCACCGAACGGTGGCCGTCGGCGCCGACCACCAGGTCGTACGGGTCGCGCCCGCCGGAGGTCGCCACCCAGGCCTGCGGGCCGTCGTCGGGGCCGCCCCCGCCGACCGCCGTGACGGTCGTCCCGGTGCGGAACTCCACGGCGTCCGGGGCGCGTTCGCGCAGTCCCTGCCAGAGCACGCCCCAGTGGAACGCGTGCATGGTCATCGGCTGGACCCAGAGCACCCGCCCGCGCGGGCCGTGCGTGCCGGAGGGGTCGGCGGCCACCCAGTGCCGTTCGGTGAGCGGGTGGTGGCGGATGCCGTCGTCGAGGTGGCCGGCCCGGACCAGTTCGGCGTAGCGGTCCAGGACCACGCACAGGCCCACGCCCCGGTCCTCCAGGCGCCCGGGGCTGCGTTCCAGCACGGTGACCTGCTCCGCCCCGCCGCGGGCCGCGGCCCGGGCGAACGCGCACCCCGCGATGCTGCCGCCGACCACGGCGACCGATCCACCCCGCACGGCCGTGCCCCCTCTCCGGGGCCTCGGCCGGCCCCGCCCGTCTCCCGACGACCATACGCCGTGGACTGACGATCCGTCAGTAAAGGGGCGGGTGGAGCGCCGTGGCGGCCGGGCCGCCCCGGGGGCGGCGCCGCGGGTGGCGCCGCATGGGGGGTTCGGCGGGGCCGGGGGAGGGGTCCGGCGGGAGTTCGGCCGCACCCTCTTGTGCAACTAGTTGCATATAGGCATCCCCTCCCCTACCGTGTGGTAACAACGAGCCGCCGCCTCGACGAAGCCCTGGGAGACCCCCGATGACCGCCACCCCGCCGCCGCCCTACCCGCACCTGCTGCGCCCGCTCGACCTCGGCTTCACGACCCTCCCCAACCGCGTCGTCATGGGGTCCATGCACGTGGGCCTGGAGGAGGCCCCCGACGGCCCCGAGCGGCTGGCCGCCTTCTACGCCGAACGCGCCCGCGGCGGCGTCGGCCTCATCGTCACCGGTGGCATCGCCCCCAACGAGGCAGGGCGCCCCTGGGGCGGCGGCGCCATGCTCACCACCGAGGAGGAGGCCGACCGCCACCGCGTCGTCACCGACGCCGTGCACGCCGCCGGCGGCCGGATCGCCCTCCAGATCCTGCACTTCGGCCGCTACGCCTACCACCCCGACCTCGTGGCCCCCAGCGCCGTCCAGGCGCCGATCAGCCCGTTCCCGCCGCGCGCCCTCACCGCCGACGAGGTCGAGCGGACCATCGAGGACTTCGCCCGCTGCGCCGCCCTCGCCCGGCGAGCCGGCTACGACGGCGTCGAGATCATGGGCTCCGAGGGCTACCTGATCAACGAGTTCATCGCCGCCGCCACCAACCACCGCGAGGACGAGTGGGGCGGCCCGTACGAGAACCGGATGCGGTTCCCGGTCGAGATCGTCCGCCGCGTCCGCGAGCGGGTCGGCCCCGACTTCATCCTGATCTACCGGCTCTCCATGCTCGACCTCGTCCCCGGCGGTTCCACCCTCCCCGAGGTGGTGCAGCTCGCCCGGGCCGTCGAGGAGGCCGGTGCCACCATCATCAACACCGGCATCGGCTGGCACGAGGCGCGCATCCCGACCATTGCCACCTCCGTGCCGCGCGGCGCCTTCGCCTGGGTGACCCGCAAGGTGATGGGCTCGGTCGGCATCCCGCTGGTCACCTCCAACCGCATCAACACCCCCGAACTCGCCGAGCAGTTGCTCGCCGACGGTTACGCCGACCTGGTCTCCCTCGCCCGCCCGCTGCTCGCCGACGCCGACTTCGTCGCCAAGGCCCGCGACGGCCGCGCCGACGCCGTCAACACCTGCATCGGCTGCAACCAGGCCTGCCTCGACCACACCTTCAGCGGGAAGACCACCTCCTGCCTGGTCAACCCGCGCGCCTGCCACGAGACCGAGCTGGTCCTCGCCCCCACCAGGACGCGCAAGCGCATCGGCGTCGTCGGCGCCGGACCGGCCGGCCTCGCGTTCGCCGTCTCCGCGGCCGAACGCGGCCACGCCGTCACCCTGTTCGACGCCGCCGACACCGTCGGCGGCCAGCTCGACATCGCCCGGCGCATCCCGGGGAAGGAGGAGTTCGACGAGACCATCCGCTACTACCGCACCCGCCTCGCCGAACTCGGCGTCGACCAGCGGCTCGGGGCCCTCGTGGCGGCGCCGGAACTCGCCGCCGAGGACTTCGACGAGGTCGTCCTCGCCACCGGCGTCACCCCGCGCGTCCCCGCCGACCTCCCCGGCATCGACCACCCCAGCGTCCTCGGCTACCTCGACGTGCTGCGCGACGGCGCGCCCGTCGGCGAGCGCGTCGCCGTCGTCGGGGCGGGCGGCATCGGCTTCGACGTCGCCGAGTACCTCACCGACCAGGGCGACGAGGCGAGCCTCAACGCGCCCGTCTACCAGCGCAAGTGGGGCATCGACCCGGAGTACCGCGAGCGCGGCGGCCTCGCCCGGCCCGAGCGGCCGACGCCCCCGCGCCGCGTCCACCTGCTCCAGCGCCGGACCGGCAAGGTCGGTGCCGGCCTCGGAAAGACCACCGGCTGGATCCACCGGGCCGAACTCAAGCACCGCGGCGTCACGATGGTCGCCGGCGCCCGCTACGACCTGATCGACGACGCCGGGCTCCACTTCACCCTCGACGGCGAACCGCAGCTGCTGCCCGTCGACACCGTCGTCCTCTGCACCGGCCAGGAACCGCGCCGCGACCTGGACGCCGCCCTGCGCGCCCTCGGCATCACCCCGCACCTGATCGGCGGCGCCGACGAGGCCGCCGAACTCGACGCCAAGCGGGCGATCAAGCAGGGCACCGAGCTGGCCGCCGCGCTCTGACCGCCGCACTCCGACCGCCGCTCCGAGGGGCGCGGGCGGAATCCCCGCGACCCCTAGGATCGACCCATGTCGCTGCCGCACGCCATCCTGACCGCCCTGCTGGAGAAACCGTCCTCGGGGCTGGAGCTGACCCGGCGGTTCGACAAGTCGATCGGCTTCTTCTGGTCCGCCACCCACCAGCAGATCTACCGTGAGCTGGGCAGGCTGGAGACCTCCGGGCTGATCCGGGCGCTCCCGCAGACCGGGCCGGTGCGCGGGCAGAAGAAGGAGTACGAGGTCCTGCCCGAGGGCCGTGCCGAACTCGCACGGTGGACGGCCGCCGGGGACGACCCCAAGACGGTCCGGGAACCGCTGCTGCTGCGGCTGCGTGCCGCCGCGGTGGTCGGCACGGCCGGCCTGGACGCCGAACTCCACCGGCACCTCGCCCTGCACCGGGCGCAGCTGGCCGACTACCGGGCGATCGAACGGCGCGACTTCCCGCCGGGGGAGGGCGACGCCGCGAACCCGTTGCAGCACGCGGTGCTGCGGGCCGGCATCGGGCTGGAGGCCTTCTGGGCGCAGTGGCTCACCGAGACCCTCGCCACGCTGCCGTCCGACCGGACCGACGGCGGCCCGCCGGGCGGTCCGGCGCGTGGTCCCGCGGAAGGCGCCGCCGAGGCCCTCGGCCCGTCCTGACCTGCGGATCCACCCGTCGGACGGGCGGGGTCCCGGACGCGGTGGGAGACTGGACGCCTGTCCCTGCCCGAACTCCCGACCGGGGGCCGCATGTCTCTCCCCAGGCCTCTTCTCGCCCTCACCGTCGCGGCAGCCGGTCTCACCGTGTTCACCCTCGGCACCACCGGGCTCGCCGCAGGATCGCCGTCCGCTCGGCCCGCGCCGGCCGTGACGCTCGCGACAGCCGCCGGGGCCACGGTCGCCGCCGCTCCGGCCGCCGCCGCACAGCTGCCCACCGACGACCGGCTCAGGGCCGCGCTGCTCACCGCCGACGAACTGGGACCGGACTTCACCGAACTCCCGGTCGGCGCGAGCCCCTCGCCCGAGAGCGACGCCTCCCCGGTGGCCGGGTGCGACGCGCTGCGCGCGCTGCTGAACCGCGAGACCGCCCGAGGGCCCTCCGGACGCCCGCACCAGGGCGTCGAGTTCGACGGGCCGGCCGGCAACCCGATGATCACCGAATCGCTCACCGCCGAGGAGCCGGACCGCCTCACCACCGACTTCGCCGCCGTCACCGCCGCGTTCGCCGACTGCCGCAGCATCACCTTCACCGACGACACCGGCGCCCCCGTGGTCTTCACCGTGACCCCGGTCGCCCTCGGGGACCGGCCGGGCGCCCCCGCCGTCCGCCTCGACGGCGAACTGGCGGGCATCCCGCTCAACGGCTACCTCGGCCTCGAACGCCTCGGCGACGTCGCGCTCTCCTACGGATTCTTCCAGCGCGACTCCGTCTCCCCCCAACTCGCGTCCCTCTACTACCGCGCCGCCGTCGCCAAGGCCGAACGTCACCTCGGCGCGCCGGCGGGGTCCACGACGGCCCCGACGGCCCCGGGCGTTCCCACCACCCCGACGGCCCCGACGGCTGCTCCGGGCGTTCCGTCCGCGGCGGTCTGACGGGCCGCCGCCGGTCCCGTCCGGCCCGGTCGCCACAGCCCGAGCCGGCCTCCGAGCCGGCGGCCGATCCGACGGCCCGCGCCGAACTCTGGTGCGGGCCGGCCGCCGGGGCCACAATGCGGGCATGCGGAAACGGCTCCTGGCCGGCCTGGCAGGTCCGGCCCTGGTTGTTGCGGCGGCCACGGCGTCGGGATGCGGTGGACCCGGCGCGTCATCCGGGAACGCGTCACCCGGGATGGCCGCCCCGTCGACCACGCCGACGGCGCCTTCGCCGTCGTTCGACCCCTTGGAGGACTGCGTCCTGAGCATCGCGCCCTGGCTGCGCACGTACCTCGACGGCGGTACGGACGTCGGTGACTACCAGGAGATGGGCCTCTCCAGCGCCCAGGGCGGCGCACTGCGCGAACTCCAGCGGCAGGCCGCCGCCCTCGGGGCGCAGGGGCCGCTGCCGCCCGACTGGGCCGACCGGGAGGTCCGCGGGGCGTGCGCCGCGATCGTCGCGGCCAGGGCCACCATGACCGTGAAGCCGACGGGCTGGCCCTGACCGCGCCCGGTCGGCGGCGCACCGGCCCGTCGCCACGGGTCCGTCGCCACGGGCCGGGCGGGGAGGGGTGCGGCGCCGGGCGGCACCGGGCCTCGTCCGGCGGAGAACCACCCGGTGAGCAGGGGGTTTACCCCCGGACAGGTTCGGAGGACGGCCCCAGCGCGGCCCGCCCCCGTCCCGAGCCATGATCATTCCACCGCCCAGTGGAACACCGAACTGAGGAATGATCAGGATGACTGCGCACATGACGGCGATCGGACGACGCGGGCTGCTCGCTGCGACGGCAGCGCTCGCGGCCACCGCCCTGCTGGCCCCGGTGGCCTCCGCCGTGCCCGCCGGTCCCGCGCCGGCCGCATCCGGCGCCACGGCGGTCGACGGACGGCAGGCCGCCGCGATCCGTGCGCTGGAGAGCGCCGCGCAGCCGCTGCGGTCGACGGAACCCGGTGGCCGCAGCACCGACCTCCGGGCGCTCGGTGCGATGGTCGGCGACGCCGCCGTGGTGGGGCTGGGCGAGGCCACCCACGGCTCGCACCAGTTCTTCGCCATGAAGGAACGCGTCTTCCGCTACCTCGTCGAGGAGAAGGGCTTCACCACCTTCGCCCTGGAGATGAGCTGGTCGGCCGGTCTTCGGATCGACGAGTACCTCCAGGGAGGCCCCGGCGACGCCCGGCAGACGGCCAAGGAGGCGCTGGCCGGATCCCCCTGGGAGCGTGAGGAGTTCGTCAGCCTCATCAGCTGGATGCGGCGGTACAACGACCGGCACCCGGACCGCAGGGTCCACTTCATGGGCAACGACGTCGGAGCGCCGAGGCTCGGTGACCAGGTCTTCGACCGGGTCACCTCCTACGTCCGCACGGCCCGCCCCCAGGACCTCGCGCAGGTCGAGGCGCTGTACGCGGGCCTGCGCCCCCTCGACGACGTGTTCGCCTACCTGGGCAGGCCCCTCGCCGAACGGCGCCACAACGCGGCCGTCGCCCAGCAGGCGTTCGACCTGGTCACCGCGGGCAAGGGCGCCGGCGGCGAGGCCTACGAGTGGGCCGAGCAGCACGCCCGCAACATCCTCCAGACCTTCGTCTTCACCTCCCTGGACCTGGCCGACCCCGAGTCGGTGTCCGTCGCGGAGCACTACCGCGACCGGGCGATGGCCGACAACACCGCCTGGTGGAACCGCCGCACCGGCGACAGGATGCTGCTGTCGGCGCACAACGGCCACGTGGGCTACCTGTCCACCGACCCCGTGATGTACCCGACGACGCAGGGCGTCTACCTGCGCAACGCGCTCGGGCGGGGCTACGCCGCCATCGGCTTCACCTTCAACCAGGGGTCCTTCCTCACGGCGACCACCCTCGGCAGTCCCTGGAACGCCGTGACCGTCCCGGCAGCCACCCCCGACATGCAGGAGTACACCCTCGACCGGGTCCGCCACCGCGACTACTACGTCGACCTGCGCACGCTGTCGGCCGCCGGCCGCGACTGGCTCGACACCCCCCGCCCCGTCCACGACGCCGGATCGAGCTTCACGCAGCCGGCCCCCAGCCTCGCCGTCAACCAGGCGTACGACATCCTGATCCACCTCCACCAGGTCCACGAGGCCACCAAGCTCTGACCCTCGCCGCACCGGCCCGCCGTCGGCCCGGCCCGCCGCCGCACCGGCCCGGGGCCGAGCCGGCGGCGGGTCAGCCGCGCGGCGCGAGGTGCAGGCTCGGGCCGGCCGTGCCCGGCTCCTCCACGCCCGGCAGCAGCCGCATGTCCCGCCCGTAGTCGCCGCCGTCGAGGCGCCGGAAGGGCACCGGCTCATCGGTGAACAGCCCGTCCAGCCGGCGCCCGTACTCCCGCGCCAGCTCCGCGAACCGCTCCGACGACACGTCCACCGACCCGTACACGGCGAACGGTTCGAGCGCCGCGATGCCGGTGAACCAGAGCACCCCGTGCTGCACGGGGAACAGCAGGTCCGCCAGCGGGCCGTGCGCGCCCCGGTCGGAGAACGCCGACTCCCGGGCCCCGGCCGTCACGGCCAGCAGGCCCCGGCGCCCGCCGAGCGCGCCCTCGCTGTACGGCGGCGGAACGGCCGGCCCGTGCGCGAACTCGAAGGTGAACACCCGGTCGATCCAGCCCTTGAGGATCGCGGGCACCGAGAACCACCACAGCGGGAACTGCAGCACCACGGCGTCGGCCCGGCGCAGCTTCTCCTGCTCGGCGGCGATGTCCGCCGAGAGCCGCCCCGCGTGGGTGGCCTCGCCCTGGGCGGCCAGAACCTCCAGCCGCTCGTCCGCCGGCAGGTCGGGGAAGTCGTCGCCGTCCAACGACGCGTGCCACTTCATCGCGTAGAGGTCGGACACCTCCACGCGGTGCCCGGCGGCCCGCAGGTGGTCGGCCGCGAACGCGGACAGCGCGGAGGTGAGCGAACGGGGCTCGGGGTGCGCGGTGACCAGGAGGACGGTCTTCTGCCGGGTGGGGTCGGGCTGTTGCCGCGATGCGTGGTCGGTCATGGCACCACCCTCGCGCCGGTCGCGAGGCGCAGCCAGCACCCTGTGATTCCGGAGGACCGCCGGTCCTGGTACTGCGAGGGCCACCCATACTGGATCGCATGGACACCAGCACGGGCAGGAGCTCCGACAGCAGGACCGGCAGCAGCACCGGCGGGGACGGCGCCGCCACCGCGGCCACCCCGCCGGACGGGGTCGGCGACCCCGGCCGGGCGCTCGGAGCGTTCCTGCGCGCCCGCCGGGGCCGGGTGGCCCCCGAACTGGTCGGCCTCGCCGGGGGCGGGCGCCGACGGGTGCAGGGGCTGCGCCGGGAGGAGCTGGCCCAGCTGGCCGGGATCAGCGTGGACTACTACGTCCGGTTGGAGCAGGGACGTTCCACCCAGCCGTCCCCCGAGGTGCTCGACGCGCTCGCCCGCACCCTCGGGCTGGACGAGGCGGAGCGCCGTCACCTCGACACGCTCGCCTCCGCCCGGCGGGTGCCGGTGCCCAGGCCCCGGGTCAGTCCGCTGCTGCGCCGGATGCTGGACGCGCTGGGTGCGGACCTTCCCGCCTTCGTGACCGACCACCGCCTCGACGTCGTCGCGTGGAACGGACTCGGCTCCGAACTCGTCGGCGGTGTGGGCGAGGTGCCTCGCCGTGACCGGAACCAGGCCCGCTTCCTCTTCCTCGACCCGGCCTCCCGCACCGTCCATCCCGACTGGGCGGACCGAGCGGCGGAGGCCGTCGGCCAGCTGCGGGTGGCGGCCGGCACCTGGCCGGGCGATGCCGAGCTGGTCGCCCTGATCCGCGAACTCTCCTCGCAGAGCCGGGAGTTCCGACAAGTCTGGGAATCCGGCGAGGTGGTGATGTGCGCGGCGGGCCGCAAGCGCCTCCACCACGCCCTGACCGGCGTGCTCACACTGGACTTCGAGCCCCTGAACGTCCCGGCCGCCCCCGGCCAGACCGGCCTGGTACTGCACGTGTTCAGCGCGGGGGAGGACCGGGTGACCGCCGCCGCCCTGACCCGGCTCGCGACGGCGGCGCCGGTCGCGACGGCCGGGCCGGGGACGAGGGACTGACGAACCCGCCCCGCCCCGCCCCGGTCCGGTCCGGTCCGCCCCGAGCTGCGCCCTGCCGTGTCCAGGCCCCGGATGAGGGGCGGAGGCACTGTTTTCGGCCGGAATCGATGATCGGTGGGCGAGGTTCCGGCCGTGGTTCGTGTCCGCACCCTCGGAACGGTCCGTGGTCTCGGATGCTGGACGGAGTGCCCCGCCCCGATCGGGCGGGCGCCTTTCCGCAGCTCTACACACGGAGGTGGACGGATGAGGTCGGGGATTCGTACGTGGGTGCGCGGGGCGGGTGTCGCCCTGCTGGCGGTCGCGGTGGCGGCTCCGGTGGCGGGCGCGACGCCCGCCGACACGCAGGGCCGGCCGGGGATGATCGACGTCGCCGACCTGCCGCCGGACTCGCTGACCTGGATGGGCGGGGCCTCGGACGAGCCGGGCGGGAGCTACACGCCGACCTGTCTGTGGGACCGGATCAACGAGGTGCCGGAGCAGAACACCTGGAGCGCCGACTTCTTCACGTCGGAGACCGCCTCGGCCGTCGAGCGGGTCTTCGTGCTGCCGACCGAGGCGGAGGCCGTCACCCTCGCCGAATCGCTCCGTCAGTACTACGCGGGCTGTGCCGACCGCCTGCGTGCCGCGTACCCGGGCGACACCGTGACCGGGCAGGACCACGGCTCGCTCGACGTCGAGGAGGGCGCGACCGTGGGAGGCGTGCACCGTTCCTGCACCTCCCCCTGGGCGTCGTACAACAACCACCTGTACGGGGTCGGCCGGGACGGCAGCACGGTGGCGGTCGTCGAGTGGGAGAGCAACTGGACCCAGCCGGACGTCCCCGCCTTCAAGGAGACGGTCAGGGCCGCGGTGAACAAGCTCTACTGACAGGCCCGTTGGCGCTCCCATCCGTGCGCCGCACGGGTCCCGCCGGGTCCCGCCGGGTCCCGCCGGGTCCGGCCTGTTCCGGCCGGTTCCTGCGGGGCGGTGCACGGGTCCGTCAGGGCAGGCAGAGCACCAGCAGGCAGCTGCGGACCTTCACGTCGTCGATGACCGGGCCGCCGTAGCCGGGGGTGGTGCTGGCGAACGTGAGGGTGGCCGAGGTGCCCAGCAGGTTGGTGAAGGCGGTGGTCTGCTCGACGTAGCCCATGGAGCGCAGGCCGTGTCCGCTGACGTCGAAGGCGAAGTCGAGCACCGTCGTGCCGTTGACCCGCACCTGGCCGGTCTTGAGGGCCGGGGCCCACACGGGGTTGCCCGCCAGCTTGAAGGTGACGAGGTAGGTCGTCAGCGGTGCCACCGGGAACGTCTGCGAGACGCTGCCGGTGGTGCTGCCGTTGAGGTCGAGCGACTGGTGGCCCTCGGCCACGTCCCACAGGCGGTCGGAGGTCAGGTCGGCGCTGTCGCCGCCGACCGTCCAGGGGCCGAAGGTCTGTCCGCCGAGGTAGTCGGTGAACGGTGCGGGTGCCGGGACGACGGGGCTCTCGAAGCCTCCGTCGGAGAAGGCCACGGCGGCGACCGCTGTGGCGGCAGCCCCGGCGGCGGGCGGGGCGGCGGGCGCGGCCGCGGCGGTTCCGGCGGTGGCGGTCAGCAGGAGGGCGGCGGTGGTGACGGCGGCGGTGCGGGAGACGGCGCGGGCGCCGGACGGGCTCGGCGGGTGCATGGGTGCCTTCCGGTTGCGCGGGGAGGCCTCCGGTCAGGAGCCCCATCCGGAGTGTGCGGTCCTGCGCGCGCCCCGCCAAGGGGTCCGGGCGCGGTGCGCGGGAGCACGGTGGCCATGCCAGGGGCGGGAGTTCTGTACGCCTGGCGCGCACGCCTCGCCGCGCGCCCCCTGATCGACGACGGTCTCGGGGTCAGGACCAGGATCCGCCGGGACGTCCGCCGCGACGTCCACCGGAACGGCTCCGACCCCCCGGAGCCGAGCCGATCCGAGCCGAGCCGGGGCCGGACGGTTCACTACGCGCGCCGGCGGGCGGCGGAGGCGACGGGCCGGTTCGCCGCGAGCGGCACGGGGCCTCTCGCGGCGCTCCGCGGATCAGCCCTTGAGGGTCTTGGCGAACTGGCGGGCCAGGGACTCCTCGGCGGCGGCGTCCTTGGCCGCGTCGGGGTTGTTCGCGCCCAGCTTGCGGTTGGACTGGACCTCGACCCGGTAGAAGTGCGGGCCCAGCGCGAAGAACAGGGCCGGCTTGCCCGCGTTGCCCCGGGACGCGACGAACACCTCGTCGCCGACGTCCTTGACCGCCGGCTCCTTCGCGTCCGGGCGCTGGGAGTCCCGCTTGTGGCTCGCGAACGTGGAGGAGTCCACCTCCTGGAGCGAGGTGAGGGAGTCCCAGTTGCTCCAGCCGCAGCCCCAGACCGCCGAACCGTCGAGGCCCCGGCCCAGGGGCATGCCGTTGAACGGGCCGGGCGTGCCGACGACGGCCACCACCTGGTCGGACGTCAGCAGCGTGCAGGGGTCGGCCGGGCGGTTGGCGGGAGGGGCCGCCTTGCCGCCCCCGCTCGGCGCGGCGGTGGTGCCGGCCGGCGCGGTACCGGCGGGCGGCGTCGCGCCGCCGGGGGAGGTGCCCGGTGCGGCGGTGCCCGCTGCGGAGGTCCCGGCCGCGGTCTCCGAGGGCGCCTTGGCGGCGTCCGGGGCGGAGTCGCCCGAGGACGAACAGCCGGCCACCGCGACCGTGGCCAGGGCGAGCGCGGTCAGCCACGTGTACGGGCGGGACGTGGACGGGCGCGACTGGTGTGCGTGTTTGCCGTGTCGGACGGCGGAGTCGAACTGCATGCGGGATTCCCCCCTCTTCGGCGGTTCGTCCCGTCGGACGGACCGGTCGTGCGGCTTGATCGTACCGAGCGGTAGACGATCACAACCCGGTTCGCCCGGGACGGAGTTGGCTGCCCGTCAGATTCGCCCGACCGGTGGGGGCGCCCGCGGGCGGGGGGGGGGGGCGGGGGCGGGGGGCCCCCCCCCCGCGGGGGGGCCCCCGCCCGGGGGGTAAAAAC